>JAIWDV010000234.1:0-3635 GCA_048632525.1 Bacteroidales bacterium
TCTGTGTTCTCTGTGTGAGATAAATAGGTGTGAAAAAATCGTAACCAACTGCGCAAAATACGTAACTAAAAGCCTGCGTCATTATGACATATCACTAAATGACCAATTGGTACCGCGTCAAACAACGGGTGTTCAGGGGTTGATTTGAGCAAGATGGGGGGTGATTTCATCGGGGACATCAGCTTCTTGGAGATGTTTGAGGAGAGTGCGGACGCGGTTTTGTAGTGCGGTATCGCGATTGCTTCTGACAAGTGGGGTTGCTTGACTGAATGCCTTTTGGTCAAGATCGGCAAAGGCATTGTGGAGATGGTCCAGGGATCCGCAGAGAATACGAACGTAGTCGGGATGATGTAGGTTCGCGGCGAGGGCAGCTTGCGCGGGTTGATCTTCGAGGTCACGACCGAGATGAGCCCGACCGACGCGTCGGCGGAGCTGTTGCTTTTCGTTGCCGAAGAAATGCTCGTCCACGTTGTTTGTTCGTTCGACCACGGCAATCACCGTACCGTCGTTATCGCGGATCACCGGATGCCCAAAGAGTTGAGCCTTGTATTTGTGGAAATACTTGAGAATGATGGCGTGGGGTGTAGTCGGCTTGGCGAGGTTTTCATTGCCGACACGTCTGTGTAGGTCATTGAGATAACGCTCTACCTGCTTTTCGATTTCCTTGAGACGTTGTGCTTCCAACGCGGGCAGACCGACTGGTTGGTAGCGTGTATCTGCCCTGGGCAGCTCGGCATCGGTCAATCGCAAGGTATTACGCGCCTGGGTAAAAACCTGCCATCCTTTCTCCAAGCGTCCAACAGCGTCTTGGAAACGCTTGTCTTTTTCCAGTCGTCGCATGAGACCTCCAAGATGACGCAATGCCCGTTGCTCGACCTGACTTCGAGGTGTGGACACCCAAATATCGGCGCGCTGCATGGCATCTCGACATCGCTGGAAGAACTCGAGGTGCGGCAGACCGAATGGATACATTGCATCCTTTTTACCCTCGCCTTGGATAACCCAGTACACAAGTGCAAGCAGGTCTTCTCTGACGCGACCGGGACCGAAGCGTCCTTTTTTCGGGTCTTTTCCACGGTATAGTTTCAGCTCTTTTAAGAGTTGCCTCAGGTCGGAACGAACGTGGCTTTGCTTGAGGATGTTTCTTAGGAGCGCATAGGGCTTGTCGAAGAGCTTTTCACCAACAACGCCAAGAAAATGATAGTGGCAGACAAAATCCGGGATGCCTCGTTGCCCGAGATGCGCCACAGCGTTTTTGCCAGGCTGTCCCAAGTCCCTGACGGTTGCTATTGGGTCACCGAAAAGCTCTATCGTCCTCTCGACAAAAGGCTTCAAGTGCTCCTCTGACTCGGATTCGATCTTACCTGCACAAAGCACCCATTTTTTGAATCCGTCCATGCAGACAAACAGCCCCCCCTTGCCGTATTCGCTGGTAGCATCGATGTGCAGTGGATAACCGTGCTCTTGCATGACGGCTTTTAGGTAGGGTGAGCGAACCAAATGCAGAACTTCGAGGTAAAGCAAAAAGCGATCGCACAGATTGCTCACAGACCCGGCGCTCAGCTTGAATCCTCGCTTTCGGAAAAGCTCCTCACGAATTTCCTCTCGCTGCTTTCTTCTCAAGTAGCGTGCCAAACCGACATAGACTATGAGATCATAGCCAAACCGCTGACGGGGCCGAACAATTCGAGCCAACGCATCGGATTTTATCACCGGATGAAGCGAGTCCGCGGAACATTTCTTTTGAACCTCCAGAGCCTCGAACAAACCCTCGGCGTATGTGGCTACCGTTCGATTCTTCGTCCTGACCACTTCGAGCGGGGCTTGGCATACAGCACAGTTGTCGGCTTCGGCAATAAAATCGATGCGAGGAAGATGGTGCCCTTTCGACACAGTTGCTCTGGTTATTTCAGTAGAAGACCAACCCGCTTGTTTGGCGATTGACCAAAGCAGGTTCAATGCCTCGAAGGCCCCCCTTTTTCCCCAACATTGTCGAGGTCGTACCGATCGAAGACCACCCGAACATGCTGTATCGTGATGGGAGGCGAATGTCCTTTGAGCCGACGTGCCACGTCACCGGTTCTTGAGCCGGGATGCCTAATCAATATCAAGAGCACCTGAATTACGACAGCATCTGTGACTTCCTTGATCTCGAACCTTCGCTGTTCGAATAACTCCCGTCGCTTCGTGAGTTGTTCCATACGGATCTTCGAGTCTGGATGAAGGTAGATGAACTGTCCGGCAACTTTGGAACGTGCGAGTTGTTTATCGAGAACCATCGTGAGCAGAGAAGTTTGAACTCTTACTTGTAGCAACTCCTGCAACTCTCGTTGGGTATGACCGAACGAAGATTCACAAATCAACCTCGCGACTGTGGCAGATAGATTACCCTCGCGGGAAAAGTGGATGCCTTTGTATGAAAACAACCCGTGTCTGTCGTAACGAGTCGGATCATGTTTTGTATAGTACCTGCCATTGCGATTGTAGCTTCTGCAGTAGCTCACTTTCACGAGGTGGCGAAAGATAGTTGCGCGCGACGCCAAGCCAAGAACTTTCTGCATTTCTTCGAGCACAATGACTGGTTTGGCGTCAAACAGATTTTCCAATTGCTGTGCTGATCTGGCAGACATTTTTACCTCCCTTAATGAGACTGTATGCTCTACATAGTCGACTACTAAGGCATACAGTCTCATATTTGCAGGCAAAAGTCAACCCTTCCAACCCTAAAAAACTGTTTTTGACAGGAATTTCCTTGCAAAATGAGACGGTATGTTCTTTCGGAAGATACGATTATACAGAAATATCAGAGGGTTACCACAATGCACCCGTTATTTGACGCGGTAGGAAATTTAGCATCATTTATAAATAATTTCAAAAGGTTATCATTTTCACGCCAAAATGCCGCACCATCTGCCACTTTGATATGGTTCTCGTTCCAATAAATTCTAATCATTACAATTTTTGTTGATATTTTGTACAAAATAAGTATAATATTTTTATGGAATTTGAGTGGGATGAAAACAAAAGCCATTCCAATAAAATAAAGCATGGTATTGATTTTGATACTGCTAAATATCTGTGGAATGATAGTAATCGAGTCGAAATAGAAGCCCCATATCCACTCGAACATAGAAGTATCTTAATTGCGATGATTGGAAAAAAGCTCTGGACGGCAATCTTTACCAAGCGCGGCAATGCGATACGAATCATTTCTGTAAGACGCGCCAGAAAGAAGGAGGCCAACTTGTATGGAAAAAAGAAGAATAGCTAAGAGCACCGAAGAATTCGATCGGAGGTTTGACGATGGCGAGGATATTCATGACCTCATTGACATATCTAAGGCACATATTATTCGCCATGGCAAGAAGGTCCGCATCACGCTTGACGTTGCGGAAGAGCTGGTCAAAGACATCGATCTCATTAGAGCAGCTATTGGCGTGGACCGTGGAGCCCTAATAAAAGTATGGTTACACGAAAGAGTTCAACAGGAAAAGGATACCTTTGCTAAGAACTAAAATGGGCCGCTGACTTGCACCAGTCCCCTGTCCCACTGAGAAACGTAGTCTCACCTATCGAAGGCGGGACTATTTAACTAAGGCATTCTCCGCGTGAGATACAATCGTCAATAGTCAATC
>JAIWDV010000235.1:0-3617 GCA_048632525.1 Bacteroidales bacterium
AACAATGCAAGTAAAATCCAAACACAATCTTTACTTTCTCTTAATCTTGGAATTACAGCAAGGCGCCCCCAGCCCCGCAGCAAAGCGCCTAAAAGCATGCTCTTATTTATGGATGTCCTGCATTCTGTATAGTCTGAAGCGCCTCTCTGGCCAGTGCGCCCAAGGTTACCCTCGTAAGCCTCCTGTTCCGGTACAGTTCCATTTCGCTTGTGGAGTCAACGAGTTCTTCCAGGGCACTTTGGGCCTCTTTTGCCCTCAGTGATCCAAGGGTCCAGCAGATAAGCCCTTTTGATGCGTCCCCTTCCCCGGACAGGACTTGAAGCAGGTCGGGCACGGCTTTGGCCGTAAACTTGGGCCGTGCCTCGGAAAGCCTTCCCAGACCCCAGTATGCCATCTGCCGAAGCTGCGGGTGTTCTATGTAATTGTTACCGGAGCCGAAGCAGTCGGGGTTCTGGATGTAGGATATGAGCTGATTATGGAATCTTTTAGCCAGGCGTTCGCTTTGGGCCATGACCTCGCCCATGGATTCGGACATCCCCCACCCGGAATTGGAGGAATTTCTCTGCATGTTCCAAAGCAACCGGCGCATCACGGTCAGGGCGTCACTTATGTCTTGTTCCGCCATCCTGGGCACGACCACGCCAAAGGCCGTGACAGCATGCCATTTGATTTCAGGCGGGTGCAGCAGGAGGGAAAACAGGGGGCCGATTATTTTCCGGGACGGAATGTCAAGCAGGGACTCAAGTCCCTTCTCCCAGTCAGGTGCCTTAAGCACGGCCAGCACCTGCAGCTTGATCCTGCGAAAGTCAGCCATGACGCCTCCTATATCCTCTCCATCAAGGTTTGCCCCCGGGCTCTAAAGATGCCACAAGCAGCCTTACATAATTCCAGAAGAACAGATGTTCATGAAAGGTCTGGAACCCGAAATCGCTGAGGATTTTTCTCCAGTCCCTTTTTATGAAATCAAATGCATGGGGGCATTCAATGATCTTGAAAGGAACACGTAGACACAGGGGCATATCCTGCAGTGAGAATTCGTTATAATCTAAAATGAAGAATTTACCCCCTGGCTTGAGATGATCAGTGACATTCTGAATGGTTTTTTCTCTTACCTGGTGAGGGAACCCATGTATAACAAATGAGATAAATGCCTTGTCAAACGTTTCTGTAAGTTCAAACGGCTGGTCAATCCGCTGCTTAAGAAAAGAAACATTTGTGACTTCTTTGAAACGGGAACAAAATTGTTTTTCCATCTCATCAGAGATATCCATACCTAATAATCTGCCCTTTTCAGAAAGGTATGATACCATCAGGCAAGCATTCCTTCCTGTACCACATCCCAGGTCAATAATCTTATCCTCTGGTCGTATATGCATTAGAGAAACCGCTTTTTTTATAAAATGAGCATAGCGGCCAAGGCTCATCAAATTCATGATAAAATCATAGTGTGCTGCGGTAAACCTTGTTAATTCAATCTTTGAATCTTTATACAATTTCCCCATAAAAGCTTCCTATACAATTTCCTCGCAATCTCATAGCCCGACCCTAATCCTCTATTCTCGTAAATAGGGTAAATAGGGACGAATCTTTGCAAGTTTTTTGGTCCAATTCCATTGATAGATATAAGTTCTTCTTTGCTGGCTAAATTTTTAATCAAACACGATTGTTTTTGAACCGCAAACCAATATTTTGTTATCCAAATGAAGCCTCACGGCCTCCGCCAATACGATTCTTTCCAGATCTTTCCCCTTGAGCTTCATGTCCTCGACCGAATCCCGATGCGTTATTTTTATTACATCCTGTGCAATTATCGGCCCGTCATCTAATGTTTCTGTAACATAATGACTCGTAGCACCGATAATCTTGACTCCTCTCTGATAGGCCTGATCATATGGCTTGCCCCCAGCAAAGGCAGGTAAAAAAGAATGGTGTATATTTATAATCCGATTTGGATACTCATTCACAAAACGAGGGCTCAGTACCTGCATATATCGCGCAAGGACAATCAAGTCGATGTTGTATTTTTTCAACCTCTCTATCTCTTTTTCTTCCTGTTGAGCTTTGTTGTCAGGGGTTATGGGATAATGTAGATACGTCAAACCAAATTGTTCAGCCATCGGTTTCAAGTCAAGATGGTTGCTAATAACAAGGGGTGTTTCCATCTTAAATTCTCCCATCTGGTGCCGCAGTATCAGATCATAAAAACAGTATATTTGTTTGGACACAAATATGGCAACTTTTGGAATATAATCGGAAAAATGAATATTCCATTTCATCTTGAATTTTTTTGCTAATGGTGAAAAGGCATTCCTAATTTCTTCGCGGGGGATCATAAAGCTATCGAGATCCCACTCAATTCTCATAAACAGTATGCTTTCCGATTCTGCCGTATGCTGCGCAGAATGGAGAATGTTACCGTTGTGCTGAAATATGAAATTCGATATTGAGGCAACAATTCCTTTTGCATCGGGACAGGAGAGTAATAAAATTGCCGTTGGTGACTCCATATGTCGGACTCCTCCGCATAAATTTCATGTAAATCAAGAATTCGCTCAGCAAGTTCATTGATACGGATTGTCTTCCCGAGCTTAGCTGCAGCTTTGAAGTGCTTCGCGCCGGTCGCCAAGTGTAAGCAGGCCTGCTTCCCTCAAAGACAGAAGGGCGAAGCCCGACGTAATGGCTTCTCACCCATTCCGTACCTTCCTCTTAAAGACACATACAGCACCCGACAGATAACCTTTTGTTTGACACCCTTGTCACTTTTTTCAAGTAAAACAAGTTCTTGAATTCTTCCCTCTACAATGGGCGCAATGACTCTTCCTCCTGCTGTGAGCTGTTCTATCAAAGGAGGAGGAATCTTGTCACACGCCGCTGTGACAGAGATTCTATCATAGGGTGACATCTCTAGATATCCAATCCCGCCGTCCCCTTTTATGAGGACAATGTCATCATAACCTGCGTTTTCGAGATTTTTCCGCCCAAACTCAAAGGTCAGTGGGTCGATTTCAATGCATACAACCAGACCATCTGAGCCAACAATTTCTCTGGCAAGCGCCGTGCCATAACCGGATCCAAGACCGACCTCGAGGAACTTATGGCCTTTATCCAGACCCAGGGGCTCATAAAAAAGGGGATAGCTATGGGGACATGATATGGTCGCCTCCGCGCCTGGAAGCGGGAGAGGGACTTCACGATAGGCGTAGTCCTTGTAATCAACTGGTATGAAGTCTTCCCTCCGAACCTTTAACATAGCATCTCTTATACGCTCAGATCTGAGATATCCATCCCTGATGAGCCGCCTCACCTTCTTTTCTCTTTCCTTCCTTAATTCTGCGCTACTTTTAATGGGCTTTTTTGGTGGTGGTACGACCCAGCCTCGCATTTTTTCATGGACCCTTCATGTCATCAAAGGCAATTTGAGTTCCCGCTGGGCTTCCGCGCCAGATCACCGGGCTTCCCTGGCAACTCAGAGTGCAGAATGGACATCCGCTTCCTGCCCATCGGGATGAATCTTTATTTTCCCTAATAGTTTTCATACCTTAATCTCATTTACAACGGCTAAGCCAGCATGTCAAGCTGACAAGTCCTGATTTTTCTTACCGATCCCTCATACCATG
>JAIWDV010000236.1:0-3607 GCA_048632525.1 Bacteroidales bacterium
TTAAGAAAATTTGAACGAACGTATAAGAAAAAGTCTCATTTTTTTTTCGAGGAGTTCACGGCGGGCAGACTCGGAGATGAAATTAATTTTGTCGAATGGTCTTCATTATATCAAATACATAACCGCCTCCTTGAGAAAAAGAGAGAACTTGAGGGCATAATGTAGATGGTTGAAAAGTATATCGAGGGCATTATCAAAGATTGTTGGTTTTTCGCCTATGACTTTAAAAAAGATTCTGGCAGATGTAGAGAAAACATTGCCCCTCAATGATAAGGATAGGACTTTATTACATATAGCGTAACATTAAAGGAGCAGTTATGAAAACCGCATTGAGTAAATTTGATGAAATATTGGTTAGAATAGGAAGATACGCAAGTCAGAAGGAGCTTATTCAGGACGCTTTACGTACTCTCCTTAGAGCAAAGCCGGAATTAAAAAGGGATGTAGCAATTGAGTTATATAACAAAAATGAGGTGTCTCTGTCGAGAGCTGCTGAGATTTGTGGACTAAACATAGAAGATTTTAAGGAATTATTAAAAGAAAAGGGCCTTAAAATCGCAGTTCCAAGCATTCCTGTCGAAGAAGTTGACGAAGAGGTGGCGAAAATCTTAGAGGCAGTAAGATGATAGTTTTTGATACAGACATTCTAAGCATGTTCGCCAAGATAGATGCAATCGACTTACTGAAGTGCCTGTTTGATGATGAGATAGTAATGACACCCAAGATAAGAGATGAACTTTTTGTACCTTCTGAGTATGGATATAGCTTTCCATTTAAAGTGATTTCCAAGATAGAAATAGTGCCTTTAGGCAATCAGGCATTGAAAGAATATGAAAGACTTCAAGAGAAGTTGACTATAGGAAAAGGAAAAAAGGGGTCAGGTCTACGTTTGACCCTTACTAATGCTATCCTGTTATAAATTTCGCATCCCTTTGTTGTTTTCGGGAAAGAAGAGGGGAAATATCCTTTAGTTTTGTAGTTTCTTCTCGTGTTTGTATGGTCTGTCAATGTCAGAAAACAGGCAAAATTTGGTAGTCCCTACAAAACAGCGCGGGTCTATAATTTCAATAAGTTACATATTGTGGCTACTGGTAGCACATAGCGAAAAATTAGGTGTTTACAAAGTACAACAGGGACGATATTATCAAACCCACTGTTTTGTAGGGACTACCTGAATTTCAATTCATCCTTTATTTTTCTGCTTGACATTGATTTAATGGCCGTTTTAAGTAATTTTAATTTGTTTAAAAGGGGGATCGGAGATGTATTTTTCACCCTCCGTTCCCGTTCCTTATCACTCACTTCAGGAACTTGGCAGTACCGGAGGTATTCGCTAATGGAAACAGCCAGAGCATATGAAGAGGTTGTAAATTTTATTGCTACACAGACAGCTCGCAACTCATTGATAGCCTTTCACCCCTCAGAACAAGCAAAAGAACGGGTGATGGAATTGATTCAGAAAGAAAAGGAAAGTGGATTGGCAACAGATGAAAAATCTGAACTGGATCATTACATGCAGCTTGAACATCTCATGAGATTGGCAAAGGCACGTGCCAAACAATATGGTACAGAATGACATATATCAGTGCAGAAATTCGCCGGTTGGTTGCGAAACGGGCTGGTCGTCGCTGTGAATATTGTCTTATCCATGAAGACGACACTTTTTTGGGCTGTGAGGTTGACCATATCATCAGTAAAAAGCATGGTGGCAGCAACGAGCCTGAAAATTTAGCGTATGCCTGTTTGTTTTGTAATCGCCACAAAGGAACAGATATTGGCTCTATTCACCCCAACACTGGCAAACTGATGAGATTTTATAATCCACGAAAAGATCGTTGGGGCAAACATTTCCAACTAAATGACGTTATTATTGAGCCTCTTACCAGCATCGGTGAGGTAACCGTTCGCCTTTTTGTCTTCAACAACTCGGAACGACTTCTTGAGCGAGAAGCTCTCGTTTCTATCGGGGCATATCCAGCCCCAAGCCCAACAAAACAAAAACATTAACAGCACGGTACATGGCCAACAAGGCGGCAGCCGGGTATGTAAAGAGCCTCGGACTTGATAACATGATTGTTGATCTCTTCGTGCCTGTGGATAATTCTAATGTCATAGAAAAGCTTTCTTGTGAGCATGAGACAGGTGGCGTAAAAGTAACTGTAGTGGCGATTGCATGGACATAGGTAGCCTGTAAGAATATAACGTTTATACCATGCTTATCCGGTTGACACATACAGCCCGAAGAGGTAGTCTTCCATCCTGCACAACCGACAGTGATATGAGATTGGACCGCCCACAGATGCAGATGGAGACGGCTGATGTCCAAAATCAAAGAGAAGCCCTACGTCACCAACCTCCTGGAGTTCCAGCGGGCATTCCCGGACGAGCAAGCGTGCCTCGACTACTTGGAGCTGGTGCGTTGGCCTGACGGCTTTACGTGTCCGAAGTGTGGCGTCCTCGACAAGCCTTACTATATTTCGACCCGACCTCGGGTACTCGTTTGCCGTTCTTGCCGAGCCGAGACGTCGTTTACGGCGGGCACGATCATGCACAGAACGAAGATGCCTCTTCAGGTCTGGTTCTGGGCCGCATACCTCGTCACGAGTCAAACACCGGGCATGTCGGCACTTCAGTTTAAGCGGCAGCTCGGGCTGACCCGATACGAAACAACGTTCCAGATGCTCCACAAACTGCGCATTGCTATGGTCAGGCCAAGCCGAAGCAAGATAGGCGAGGGCGAAGACGTGGACGGCAACCTACAACGCTACACTGTCGAGCTGGACGAGACCTACGTCGGTGGCCGAACACGAGGCAAGGGGCGCGGTGTCACCGAGAAGGTCGTAGTTGTCGGAGTTGTCGAAGTTCGCATCAGCGAAAAGGAAGACCTTGTCGACGGAGAGCACAAAAAGCGTCGCTATGCAGGACGATTACGTATGCAGCTGATCTCTAACCGGGGAAAGGTCGCCCTGACCAAGTTCGCCACCGAGAACATCAAGACTGGTACGACGGTCATGACAGACGACTGGGTGGGGTATGTCGACTTGTGGAAGTGGTTCAACCACGAGGTTGTGATGGCCGACGGCGAAGCAGAAAGGATGACGAAAGCGGAGCTACAAGCCGAGAAGGGCGAGCAGATACCATTGATACACTTGGTATTCTCGAACTTGAAGACGTGGATACAGGGCACGCACCACGGAGTGAGCCCGAAGCATCTTCAAGCGTATTTGAATGAGTACGTGTTCCGGTTCAACCGGCGCTTCTACCCGATGAGCGGGTTTCACTCAGTGTTGGGCATTGCAATGGAGGTCGAAGGGACGAAGTACGAAGATCTGTACGGGGACGTATGGGAGCTCCCGAACCTGGAAGAACCGTGGGATTTTGATTCGGAATGACAGACAGACCACGCAGCGTCATTCACACTGATCCGAACGTGAGCATCCGGCTTTAGACACAGGTAGGGGATAAAGGTCAAATACCTGACGACCACAAGGCGGGAGGTGCGTGCGTATGTGTCAACCGGATAAGCATGGTTGAAAGCATTTAAGCCTTGATGTGAGAATAAAGCTGATAGTAGTCAAGTATATATACAGGTTTTCTATAAAAAGGA
>JAIWDV010000237.1:0-3593 GCA_048632525.1 Bacteroidales bacterium
AGATTGCCATTCTCAGACAGCCTCCTATTGGCCTGCGGGTTCTGGCGAGCGGTCGTCCGGACGGTTGGAGAGTAGAAATACGTATCTGTGATCGATAAACTGCCGATGAATGACGTGAATAGGCAGGGGAAAGGTCTCTTTGATCTTCAGATATACATTGTCTTTTGTGACAATGTAGGCCCGTTCCTGGGAGGAGAACCATTCCTGCAAGACAGCAGGGTCCCTGGTATGTTCCACCAACCTGCGCGTGTAGTAGGCATAAACTGGGCGATAGAACCGAAACATCTTGAGCTTTTCACCAGGTGGGATCCTATCTTTTATCTTGAGACAGAAGGACCGCGCTGATTTCACGTCATTGACTTTTCCGACCACCGCATCAGAGCCGTAGGCAACCACCCCGGCGGCGAATAGCACGACTGTGACGATTGCTGCATAGCCCTGATCTTTGGTTAGGAAAACCGCGGAGATGACGACGCACATGACCGCGAGCAGGGAAACGGGGATGAGTACCGGAATCCAATCAGGGGCGTTGAGCCACGCGTAGATCGGCAGGCCCAGGCCGGTGATGATGAGTATTGCGAAGAGTGGGTATGTCGGCCACATAACGCACCGTCTCCAGAATACGGATTTCTTCCAGTTGAGGAAGGCCCTGTCGAGCACGAATCCCACCAGAAGGGCCAAGGCAGGGAATATCGGCAGGAGGTATTCACTCCGCTTGGTTCGGGAGAGGGAGAAGAAGACGAAAAGGCCCGCTGCCCAGATCAGCGGAAAGAGGAGCTTCCTCTTCTCATCTTCCCTTACACGGGAAAAGTACGCGGCGATCGCACCGGGAAGGTAGAAGGTCCACGGCAGGAAGTACAGTGGTGTCGTCAGAACATAGTAGTAGAAAGGCCGCGCATGGGCGAAATGGCCGAAGAACCGGGTCAGGTTGGTTTTTATGAAGAGATTGTATGAATAGCCTTCACGCAGGCTTACAGCAACATACCAGGGGGCCACGATCAGGAGATAGATCAGCAGCCCCCTGCCGATCCTCAGTTGGAAGATGTGGCGGTAGTCCTTGAGCAAAAAAAGGTACAGGGCGATGACGATCCCCGGCATGACCACGTTCACCGGGCCCATGTTGAGGGTCCCAAGCCCCATGGGTATGTACATTAGCAGGTATGCGAGGTTGCGCCGCTTCTCGTTAGTATAGCCCCAGTAGAAGAAGAGGAGTGTTGCAGTCAACAGCATGGTTGACATCATGTTAATCTGAATCCAACGGGCGAAATTGATGTAGAGCGGCGAGGTCGCAAGCACAAGAGCCGCCAGAAAACCGGCGCGATAACCGAATAATGCCTTTCCGAGGAGGTAGAGGATGATAATGCCCGCCGTTGCGGCTATGGCCGAGGGAAGGCGGCTTGTGGCTTCGGTCACTTCGCCGTTCACCAGAGAGATCAGGCTACCGATCCAATTGAAAAACGGCGGTTTGATGCTGTACGGCTTGCCGTTAGCAGTCGGGAAGATCCAGTGTCCGTCTTCGACCATTTCCCGATTGACGAGCGCGTACTCATCCTCGTCGGGAGACCAGATGTACCGCTCGCCGGCCATATGGAAGAAAAGGAGATAGGCCAGCACCAAGAGGAAGAGAAGCCGGCACAGCTCAGCTCTTCGATTAGAACCGCACACATCGCTCATACAGGGCTCCTATATATTATTGATGGTCTCCAGTCCCATTCAGCTCTTTTCCGAACTGTCTTTCAAAGAGGACTTTATAAATCCCATCTCTTTTGATCAATTCCTCGTGGTGACCACTATCAACAAGTCTACCGTCATCAAAAACTAAGATTTTGTCTGCATTGATGACCGTAGAGAGGCGATGGGCGATCACTAAGGTCGTTCTGGTCTTCATCAGGTTTTCAAGGGCCTTCTGTACGTAGTATTCCGATTCGGTATCCAGGTCTGAAGTGGCCTCGTCAAGTATGAGGATATCAGGGTTTTTAAGAAGGGCCCTGGCGATAGCGATCCTCTGCCTCTGGCCTCCCGAGAGGCGACACCCGCGTTCCCCGATAGTACTATCATAGCCCTGGGGAAGCTGCGTGATAAAATCGTGAGCATAGGCATCCTTTGCCGCCTGCACTATTTCATCTTCAGAGCAATCGGCTCGTCCGTACGCGATATTGTAACGAACACTATCATTAAAAAGAATAGACTCCTGGGTTACAATGCCGACATTTTTTCGAAGAGACTTTACCGTATACTTCCTGGTGTCCGTACCATCAATAAGAATGGTTCCGGAAGTTGCATCATAAAACCGCGGTATCAGGTTGGCGAGCGTTGATTTTCCAGCTCCACTCATCCCCACGAGCGCTACCATCTCTCCTTTGATAATATCAAGATTTATATCTTTAAGGACCAGCCCATCCTTTTCATCGTACTGAAAATTAACTTTTTTAAATTCAAGTTTTTTCTTAAGACCTGTCAATTCTATGGCATTTTCATGATCCTTAATATCCTGTGGCGTGTCTAAGATGGAAAAGACCCTTTCTGCTGAAGCCATTGCGTCCTGGACAATGTTGTTCATTTTTGAAAATTTACGGATCGGCTTATACATAAGGAAGAGGGCAGCAATAAAAGAAAAAAAAGTGCCAGGTGTAGTATTCCCTATAATCACCTGGTAGCCTCCATACCAGATGATCAGCGCCAGACAGGCAGATCCGAGGAATTCTATCAAGGGAGAGGTTATCTCATCTGCCCGGACAGATTTCATGATTAAACGGTAAAGCTGCCGGTTCATTCTGCCGAATTTTGCATTTTCTGCATCTTCCATGCAAAATGCCTTGACAATTTTGGTGCCTACAAAAGTCTCTTGAAGGAGGTTATTGATCTGGGCAATTTTCTCCTGCCTTTTCCTGCTAAGTTTTTTCAGCTTTTGTCCAATTTTTATCATGGGAATAGCTGACAACGGGAGAACAAAAATCGAGATACTGGCCAGTTTGTAATCCCGCCAGAAAATAACCACCAGCAAGGCTATTAAAGTTGTAGTCTCACGAGCTAAATCAGCGATTACTTTAGAGCTAACAGAGGAAAGGTTTTTTACATCATTGGTAATGCGCGCCATAAGGACTGCTGATGGAATGCGCTCAAAAAAGCTCATGGACATGCTGTTAATATGTTCATACAGCTCATAGCGCAATCTGGTGATGATCTTCTGCCCAACTGCTCTCATTATGCAGGCCTGGCCGTATCCTGCGGCTCCTTTTATTAGATAAATAAGAACAACTGCCAGGGGCAGGAGTTTCAGCATGGTCATGCTTTTCGCCAGGAATATGTCATCGAGAACCGGCTTTACAAGCCAGGCTATAGCGCCATTCATTGCAGAAATGACAGACGCTAAAATAATGCCCAGCGCAATAAGGCCAAAATAGGGCCTTGAGTATCCCAGTATTCGTTTGTATAGCTTGGAATCTATCTTAGTTTTCATAAGCAGGCGCGGTTTTTCCATTAACCAGTGATCTATAAGTATCCAATACCTTTCTGGCATTGGCCTCCCATGTATATGATTCAACAGTTGCACGGGCCTTCAGACCCATATTTTTCATCATATCCTTATTGCC
>JAIWDV010000238.1:0-3587 GCA_048632525.1 Bacteroidales bacterium
TTTCCTTCTTGTACTTTTTCTGTCGGCTTTTGTCCGGTTCTTCAAGAGCAGAACTGTCGAATTCCAGAAACTCTCCGGCAAATTTTCTCAACGCATCCAGTTCGGGGGAAAGTGTGGGTCGTCCCTGCTTATCAATGGTACCTTTTAGCAGGACATCGACAACTCTATATATTTCGGCTCCGTGTTTACGTAACCTCTCTATATATTTGAGATGTTCGGCATCAGCAATTTGCAGGTTGAATGGTTTTTCATAAAGCGCTGCTTCCGGATGCAACACCCCCATAAATACCTCGTCTCCGGGGGTATGCATTAAAATCTTTTTCGGATGCTCCCATTCAGCTTTTTGCCCCACCTTTGCGGCTTGGGCATAGATAGTTGTTGAAAATGAGATTATGAGAAACAGGATAAGAAATATCTCATAAATCCGGATTAATCTGTTTTTCTTGAATACCATCACATTATACCCCTTGTAATTTCTGTCTTTATACAACACACATTAATAATTTTTTGACTTTCAATCGAATGATTGAGTTCACCTGCATTTTGGATCGTCAGCGGAAAAATGTCAGGTGCACGATTTGTTGTGTGCCGGGCACGGCACGTATTCTTAAGGGTGAGTATATACTACGATTAAGGTATATTGCAAGTCCCTGATCCAGCCAGATGGAGGCGAAGGATGTAGCAGTATGGCAACTGTATATCGGTGACGGTATATGGAGAGGAAGCTGTTCCGCCGAGGCAGGATACTGCGAACGCACGGGGTGACGAACAGAAATCGAGTCAGGCGTGCATTTGCGGGACCAGTCCCGCCGCGGGAAAATGCTGGTAGCGTTGCGTTCCCCAAGGCCAGGCAGACCATATATTCATTTGTGTTTGTTCTGACCAGCCGAATCGCCGGATACGTGATCCGTATGTCCGGTGGTGTGGGAGGGGCGCTCAGCGATGGGTGTCCCTATCCCTATAGGAATTATTTCCTCCAAACATAAGTATCTTTTGGTAGGCCTTCTTTAATTGCCAAATCTCGGATTGCAGCGGCCTCTGACTTAGAGAGATAGGAGCCTATCAATACGGAGTAATAACCACCCCATACAAATGAATCACCAACTTTTACATTCCACCCTTTTTCTTTTAGCTTTTTGGCTTGTTTTTCGGCATCTGTTTGATTTTTATGTGAACCAGCAACCACAAACCATCCTTGTTCTAAACTACCTGTTAGGCCATACCAGAACCTTGTTGGAAGACTAACATTTCTATGCTTGCCTTTGGGAACGTGATCTTGTGCATATGCATTATTTATAAAAAAGTAAAATTGGCCGGTTGAATTTTCTGAAGATAGGGTCCCGGATGTAGATCCCTCAGATTGAAGTTGCTGAATTTGCTTTCGGACATCGAATAGTTCGTTCTTAGCGTCGTTCAAATTGGCACCAGATTGAATACCAATAATTAGAGCGGGTGCCATTAAACCAAGTTGAAATGCTTTTTGGATATTTAATTCTCGGTTAACTCGTACTACAATTGCCCCGAGTGCCATTAGAACCAATGCCTTCACGCAATACCCAGAAAACGCAATCGGGTCGAATGCCTTAAACAATGACGCCGGATCAATTGTCAAAGTTTCTGCCAGAACCGTAGTTACGCCAGCAACAGCGCCCCAAATCATTGCTTCTTTTTGTGTAGCCATATTCTTTCCTTTTTGATTTCTGACAGATATTATACAGAATGCTCAATATTGCAATATAGTGGATTCTGTATATTACAATATTGTCAGTTACGAGGTTTTGCCTTCCTTCGCATCATCCAAGCTGTCCACTAAGAAGAAGTCGGATGTTTGATCTCTTGCCATTATGGCAATATTCGTAATAATTGAAATATGTTAATAGTATCTCAACAAAATCAAGCCCTCTTCAACCTGACATAATAGCAGATCACAAAACTATCGTTTGCTTTCAATACTTCATGGTGAGGAGGAGGCCTCTGCAACCTCCTCCGGTTTTGCAAATACCTTTATCTCTTGGCCGGAACGGTTTTCGATCAACGTGGGCGTATGCGCCCATCCATGTCGGGGACCGCGAAGGCTGGGTCGATCCGGCAGGGACAGTGTAACGCGTTCGGATCAACAAGAGCCAAGCAGGTCGCTTGGATCTCTGATGCTGTTGGTTGTTGGCCACCAGCGATCCAGACCCGGAGCGACTCCCAGCCGGCGAGTGCCTCAGCGGTGTTGAGCCCGCAGTGAGACGGGATTTCCTCAACTACGATTGCCACCGTGAGATTATCGTCAGGCACAACCGAGGCGTACTCGCTTTGGTTTTCCACAATCACGAGACCATCTTGATCAGTATGTATAGATATAATCTTCGTGTCACCCACATCCCCGGACGGGGTGAAATACCGTTCAAGCCGGTTTTCCGCTCCCGGGTGTGGTGACACGCGAGCGATGTTATCATTTATATAGTCGTCATCATAATCCACATCGGCGTTGCCCATGCCGAGTCTGCTGTTGAGCTTGTGGGTGTCGTGAACAAGGTCGCTCATATTCTGAGTGGCATAGAGCATGTCCGTAATGAGGAAATTCTCAGGGATCTGAGTGACACTCAAGATCGTGGCCAGATTCGCCGATTGCTCCAGCGTGGGCTCAGGCTCCAAAATGCCGGTGGCCTCGTTCACCCGAAACGCTATTTCAGCATCTGTTAAGGTGGACCCCTCTGGCAGTCCCTCTGCGCCACCCGGGATCTGGGCACCGGGTATGTCGGCCGCCACGACGTCGTAAATCAGTCGGAGGTCCAGCGCGCCGTCCCAATTACGGCTGCCGGCCACGGCACCACAGAGAATGTAGGCCCCCACAACGTTGCCAAGATGGGCCTTTTCGATAGCCTGGGCGGTAACCGCACCGCCCAGCGACCCCCCTGTGACGATCACCTGGTTGGGCTTCCCAAACTGATCCTTGAACTCGCCAACCATGTTCTGCAAATCGTTCTTGGTCTTAAATAAAGCCCAGCCTGTCTGCTGGAAGCTGGAGGCGGCAACAGCATATCCCTCCGCAAGCTGGTGGAGTACCAGGGGTCCCAGGTCGTCCATAGACAGCGGTCCGGGGGTATCCAACGTGAAGCCATGATTCCAAATCACAAGGTCACCGTTCCAGTTGGGGGGAACTGCAATCAAGTAGTAAGCGCCCCCGTCTGTCATGCCATCGACCATAGTGAAGGTCGGTTCGGTGTTTGCCATAGATGTTGCTGAGAACAGCGCCAGTATGGTCAGCGTGAGTATCACTAACCGCAGGCGCGAAACTACTTGCCAGCCGACAGTATTTTTATCCTTTATGGTGGATCTGGCCATTTTCAACCTCCTTTTCTTGTCGTGAATAATCTGTCTGGGATGTAAAAAGCTGCTTTTCACCTTCTTTCTCGGATGAAAAAATAAAAAAGCCGGGCCACCAATTCACTTCGGCAACCCGGCTGTCTCCAAAATTTATCGATCGGTTCACATAGGCAGTTCTACGAAAGACGCACTAAAACCATAGGCAACTTGGACAATAGCCGCTCAGAGACTCCATTAGACACCCGAAGACCCGTGGCTTTCCGTCCCACCCT
>JAIWDV010000239.1:0-3571 GCA_048632525.1 Bacteroidales bacterium
AAGAAAATTGTCCATAAAATTGTCCATAAGGGAAGGACTTCGGGTCTTCAATTTTGTCCTTGTCCCTAACCCTGAATCCCGCTTTCAGCGGGAAACCCTGTCGAAGATCCCGTCTGAAGCGAAGCGGAAGCGGGGAACCTGTGAACGCTTACACTATATCTTCATGAGGGCTTTTTCCATGCGGTCAAAGGCTTCCTTGAGAACGGGATAAGCCGTGCACACGTTAATTCGAATATAGCCTTCCCCGGGGGGACCATAGGCGGCCCCATTATGAACGATTACATTGGCGTTTTCTTTGAGATACTCAGCCATATCCTGGCTTGTCATTCCAAAGGATGCTATGTTTGGAAAAAGAAAAGGCGTTGCCTGGGGCACAGGGCACTCGACCCCTGGAATTGTTGAGAGTCGTTCGACTCCATAATCCCGCATTTGCTTTAGGTGGGTCATCAGCCTGCCGAGCCAGGAATGTCCGTTGGTGAGGGCTGCCTTTGCAGCGGCCTGGGCAAGGGTGTCAGCATGAACTATCATACCGTGGAGCCGTTTTTTCAGCTCTTGCATGTGTTTTCCGCGACAGACAATATAGGCAATGCGAAATCCGGGTATACCAAATGCCTTGCTAAAACCAAAAGCGCTGATAGTCCTTTCAAACAGATCAGAACTAAGAGATGCAAGACTAACGTGTTTCCCTTCAAATATCATGTCCTCGTAAAGCTCATCAGAAAAGATTAAAAGGTTGTTTTCCTCCGCAATCTGGCCTATGCCCTCTAACTCTTCCCGGGTGAAGACCCTTCCAGTGGGATTATGAGGGTTTGATATCATCAGTAGACGTGTTTTTGGTGTAATCCGGCGTTTAAGGTCATCCAAATCCAGTTTCAAATCATTCTGAAAATCCAGAGGATTATAGACGGGCACACCCTGGGCAATTTCAATGTTCTCCATAAATGGTGGATAAGCAGGGGCCGGGCAAATTACCGCCTCATCACCCGGTTTCAAAGCATAGTAACAGCACAAGAAGATAGAGAACATGGTTCCCGGGATCATGTGTACATCGTCGGGTGTTGCCGGGATCCGGTTGACCCTGTTAAGTTTTTCACAAACCACATCCAGAACATCCTGATCGCCGCCATAATCTCCATAAGGAGTTCTGTCCTCCTCCACAGCCTTGATAATGCCATCCTTGATTTCCCGGGGTGGCGGGAAATCTATATCTGCGACTGAAAGTGAGATAACATCTTCTCCCCAGGGTCCCCACTTTAGTGCTGCTCTCTTCCTGAGAAAATCCTTGTCAACTGTGTCAAATTCCGCCATTATTTTCTCCGTGTATTTTGTACCTCAATTGAACCAAACTCAATTGAGGAGGTATTTGGTATCGGGTATCCGGTACTTGTTTAAAGGAATATGATGTGAAATACAATAAAACCAATACCTGATTGCAAATACCCAATACCACCTGTAGGTTTGGCTTATACGGTCTTTTTCCATATGTGGCAAGTCTAAATATTGACTAAAGTGATACGATGCCATAAAGTTCAAATGACAAAATCCAAATGTCAAATCAAATCCAAAACCCCAATGTCAAAATGTTTTCCAAAACGATCAGTTATTTATCTTTTTCCCATTGTGCATCTTCAGCAGTGTAGGCTGTGTTAGAAATAATGGGTGGAAATATATATTTTAGCATTTGTCATTTGACATTCATTTGAAATTTGGGCTTTGACCTTTGTCATTCGAATTCATTTTATTTACATATTTGGACCCTTTTAGGGTTGATAGTTGACTAAGTGTCATGACCATATAAAAAAACATCCCTGTGTAACAGGAAAGAAGTAACGCGATGAACATACTGGAGTGCAAAAATCTGACAAAGAAATATGAGGATTTTACAGCAGTTGATGGGGTTGATTTTTCCATTGGTGAGGGAGAGGTCTTCGGGCTTCTTGGGCCCAATGGGGCAGGAAAGACCACCACCATTAACATGTTGATCGGGCTTGCAAAAATTACATCGGGTTCAGTCACAATGGCAGGGTTCGATTACAGCAGAGGTGTCAAAAAAGCTCAACACCTTATTGGCATTGTCCCGGATGAAAGCAATCTGTACGAAGAACTGGACGGATTTCATAACTTGAGTTTCTGTGCGGCGCTTTACGGCATGCCAAAGCAGCGAAGAGAAAAAAGGGCGAAAGAGCTTCTTGAGCAATTTGACCTCGCGAACACGGGAAAAAAGCCTTTTAAGTCATATTCCAAAGGCATGAAAAGAAAGCTAACCATGGCTGCCGGTATTATACATGAACCCAGAATCCTTTTTTTAGACGAACCAACCACCGGCATTGACGTGGCCAGCGCAAGACAGATCCGGCAGTTGATCCTGGATTTGAATAAAAGAGGAACCACTATTCTGCTCACTACACACTACATTGAAGAAGCAGAACGGCTTTGCAATCGAATAGCCTTTCTCGTTGCCGGAAGGATCGTGCGAATAGGAACCATGAATGAGTTGATGGAAGAAGCCCAGCAGGAAACCATTGTCCAGTTTAAGCTGGATAACGGGGGCTCAGGACTGGACAAGGTCATTTCCAAAGAGTTCACGGAACTTAACGCGGAAATGGCCGGTGACGATGTCATCAGAATCCACTCCCTTGTCCCCATTAACCTGACGCCGTTGATGAGGTTCTTCGACCAGAATGATGTGGCCGTTTACGAAGCAAAGATAATACGTCCGTCTTTAGAGGATGTTTTTGTTAAAGTGACCGGTATTGAAATCGTAAAAATGAAGCAAGATAAGGAGAAAGGGAAAGGATGAAGGCCTGGATTGCTTTCTGGAATATCCTGAAAAAGGATATGAGAAACTACTACCTGAAACCCCCGAACATTAGCTGGGGAATAATTTTCCCTGTTGCCTGGACACTTATGTTTTTCCTGAAATCAGGGACATCATTGGATATCCGTGGTCTCCTGCCAGGGGTCATGTGCCTGTCCGTGCTTTTTGGCACTACCTCCATGCTTTCTGTGACCATAACTTTCGAAAGAAAGAGCCGGTCTTTTGAAAGACTCCTGATCGCACCCATTGACCTCAATCTTCTGATGCTGGCCAAGACTACGGGTGCCATTGTTTCCGGCATATTCAATGGGTTTGTCCCCGTAATTTTTGCCCTGTTCATGACTGACCTGTCCGGCATTAATTGGCTTCTTGTATTGGGAGGTGTCTTTCTTATTGCTGTCACTTCCACCTTTCTGGGGCTCTTTATTGCCGTGTCAGTAAGTGAAGTCTTTGAGGCTCAGACATTTTCAAACTTCTTTCGGTTTCCCATGATCTTTCTCTGCGGACTCTTCATCCCTGTACAGGTATTGCCAATTTTTTTAAGACCCATTTCCTATAGCATGCCACTCACTTATGGCGCCGACATCCTGAATGCAGTGATAAGCGGCAGAGGCCATATTGGTCTCTTGATGAGTTTTTTGATCCTCATTGGGTTTAGTATTGTATTATTTAGCGTAAGCACAAGGAACGTGAAACGGAAGTGGATTTATTAGGCCTGATTAAACATCTCGTAGATTATACAACTTATTGATA
>JAIWDV010000240.1:0-3551 GCA_048632525.1 Bacteroidales bacterium
AGTCCTTTCGTTATCGGCATCCTTTGCCAATGCATGCCAACGAGCTTTTGTTTCCCAATACGTTCTGGCACGGCGCCAGTCACCATCTGACTCGGCACGTTTTGCCATTTTTTCTGAAAGTGTTGAATATTTTGTGCTATCACCTCGTTGAAATTCCAATAGAAGACCCATCAGATGTTCTGATAGAAATTTTGGGTCTTCTCCGTTATATTTATCCAGAACAGTTTCTATATGTGAAATGACCTTATCTAAATGCCCTGTATTTCTCCCAAGTGAAGCTGCCAAGCGAACTGCTCGCTCAATTCTTTTTGCACATGCAGGCCACTGAACGGGATCCTCCAAGATGGTGGCCGACTCTAAATAGGCTGTTATCGCCAACTCTGCCGCATGAAAGTCACGATTTTTTACCCATAGTATGTCTGCAATTCTGGCTCGAAGCTCTGGATCTGAAATATCCAAAACAATCTCACCAAAGAACTTCAGATGATCTTCACTAAAATCATCTGTAATGGCGCTTCGAGAGTTATGCAGCACAGACATCGAAGTAAAAGGCTCATTAAGCGAGTCTGTTTTCAACATCATCGAAGTAGCACAACCCAACAAGGCAAATATTTCTTCTGTCTTGGCTTCACTTGCTGCATTAGCTTCATCCGCCTTAGTAAAGAATGGGAGGAAATAACGTTCGCACTCTTTCCTATCGTATTTTTTAATTAATTCATCCAAATGTAATTCTTCGAAATCCTTCTTAGTTAAGGATATGTTCTTCAATGGCATATTTAAATTCCTCTATGTTAATATGATTTAATCTGCGTCACTCCTTGTGTTGATGCACATGATCTTCATTCATACAGCACCTTCCCCTTGTTCATAATCCTCCTGACGAACGGATCTCCTATCTTGATTCTGTGCTCTATCTCGCCAGATGCGCGTACAATAATAACCATAGGCAGGAATTTTGGTCTTGCAATCCTGGAGATCTCGGCTGCTTTGCGGATGGGCGAGCCCTCAAGATCCATTACAACCAGAATATCCAGATCGCTCTCTTTTGTTGGCTTTCCCCATACCCTTGAGCCAAAGAGGATTATCTTTTCCAGATGGAAGTGTTTCACGATCTTTGAGACCATCTCCGAAAGAAGCGGGTCTGTGACATCAGGAACGGTTGGGCGGGCTGTGTCGGTCACTCTTCCACCTCCACGATCTTTAAACTTTCAATTCCTCGGTCATCCACAATCTTCACAGCAATCTGCCGGTTACCGCCTACTTCAAAAGGTAGGGAAACAGTACCGCGGTACGCTTCGATCAGTTCCTCCTCTATCTCTGCCCTCAGGTTCTTTGCCAACCGCGCCCAGCCGTCTTTTGCACCTGCTATCGGGAAGAAGACCTGTCTTGGATAGAGGCTTCTCTCGTCATAATCAGTGTCAAGCATCCACATAGCGCTCTTTTCCTTTGTGGTCGTATTGTTCTATATGTTTCTTCCGGGATTTTTGGCGTCCTGGCATTATTTGAACCTACATCTATTTCTACATATCAATCCAATCATAATTAAAACCTTCGCACTAATTCAATAATGTGCAATAATAGATAAGAATAAGGTTTAGGTGCAAAGCCCTTCCACCCCTTTATGATGCCCTACATAAAGCCCACTCAGGGGCATTTAACCCACTTTTAATTGCACCGAGCTACCCGTCTACCTATTTCCAATTCACTCCCAGCTCCTAGCCCCCAATCCTTACTTAATCCGTAATCAGTAATTCGTAATTCATAATTCGTAATTGATATTTGATTATCCTTTTTGAATGCTTTCAATCAACGATTTACCCTGTTCAGAAAGCCGATAGTATATCGCCTTTTCTCGCTCTACCTTCTCCACAACGCCTTGTTTGAGCAGAGAATTCCCTGCATCGAACCTGTTCCCCATCCCCCTCAGCCCACCCAGGATATTTGTAGGGTCTATCCCTGTATTTCTGGAAATCTCCGCAGGATACGAAGCATTTGGATAGATCTTATAGAGATACATTACGATTTCAGTCCTTACTCGGCTCCTTCTGAGAGAACGCAAGACCTCTTCAAATTGTAGTTCCTCGCTCATCCCCTGCAGTTTTTCGCGTGCATCAAATAAATTCTTTATCTCCCTTATCGCTTGAATTCCATCCATCACTTCCATGAAAAATAAAAGATGTGTATCAAAGACCTTATTGCCCTGAAGAACGAAGATATTGGCGAAGGCTTTGAGAGAAGAAGCGAAGAAGAAGGGGAATGAAGACCGCTTCTTGTAGATTTTAAGCTTTTGGTCGCAAAATGCAGAGTGTAAATTGACAAAAATGAGTGCGGAGAAGACGTTCTGAGAACAAAAAAATCGAAAGATATTTATATACCCTCCTCACATTCAAAACTTATAAAGTAAGAGATAAAAAAGGATAGGAGTTTCAAGATAAAGATGGGCACATCGAAAACGCTCGCAGAGATAATGATGGATTGGCGCACCCTGGCAGTGATAGCGCTTGTGACGATCGGATGGCGAACTTATGTAAGCATTGATGGTACGATAGCGCTTTGGGAAAGTGTCTGCTCAGGCGCTGTTCTCATGATATTTGGCTGGGGCATCTTTGGTTATCTCTATGCCATGTCTAAGCGAGATACAAGCTGGCTAATATCTAATAAGCTAGCTCAGGGGCTCGCCATTAGCACATTTGTCTTAAATCTTTATGTCATTGTTTACTACGGGATGAAATGGCAGAGATTAATGGCGGGAATGGAAGCTTATGTAGAAGCCTATATGCCGAGCGATTACCTTCTCCGGAGCCTGAGATACGCCATGTTAGTGCTGGCGTATTGTGGTATTATCTGGGCGACTGGACATCTAAAGAAGATGCACGATAATTACATGTTGATAACCGAAGATATGCCGGAGGTGCAAAGGAAGGGTGCGGCAGAGACAATGTTCAGGGTAATTACCGATGAACGAACTGTAATCGTGATATTGGGTGTGGTGTTTTTATGGCGTGCCGTCATAAGTCTTGACGGACAGATAGAGCTCTGGGAGAGTATGTGCTCAGGCATTGCTCTTTCCATGTTGGGTTGGGTTCTCTTCGGGTACATAAGTTCATTGGCTGTGAGAACAACCAGACCAAGCGTAGCAAAGATATATCAAGGGTTTGCCTTTGCTATATTCTCTGTAGACATATATGTTCTCGTTTACTATGGTATGAGATGGTATACCTTACTACAGTTGTATCCCGCTACGGAGGAAGCTATAATGCCAATGGCTTATGTCTTTAGAGATATAAGATATTTTGTGTTGGCGATATTTTTCTGCGTAACCATAGTGTTTTCCAAGTATCTGGAAAAAGCCTCCGGGGAATGTGAGTACTTGACAAAGAAAGAGGCATGAGGCAGAGAAATACTTTTTTCCCCTTGACATCCAAGAAGTTAGTTTGTAATAATATATATTAGTATTAGTACTGGTACGTGATAGGATATGTCAAGATGGACAAGAGAGAATCCATATTCAAATTGGTAACCGACGAACGAATATTGATATTGATAGTGGG
>JAIWDV010000241.1:0-3544 GCA_048632525.1 Bacteroidales bacterium
CACAAAAAATCAGTTATTAGCGTTTCTAAAAGAAAGTAAAGGGAATTGGATATCCGGTGAATCAATAAGCAGCAAATTGTCCGTTAGCCGGGCGGCCATCTGGAAACATATCCAGAAGCTGCGAGAAGATGGCTACGTTATAGAATCGTCTCCGAAAAAAGGATATATTCTCAAGAAGGCTCCCGATCTGCTGCTATCCAATGAAATCCGCGAAGGGCTCACTACAGAAATTTTTGGCAGGGGAGATATCGTTTACTTCAGTGAAACAGACTCCACCAATACAAGGGCAAAAGAGTTAGCGGATCAGGGTGCCCCTGAAGGAACAGTTATTGTATCTGAAAAACAGACAGACGGAAGGGGAAGGAAGGGAAGAAACTGGTTTTCTCCATCCCGGGAAGGAATTTACGTTTCCCTTATCTTGAGACCGGGCATATCTCCAGACGAGGCGCCCAAAACAACCCTGTTGACCGCGGTTGCTGTGGCTGAAGCCCTCATTTCCCTGACGCTGTTGAAGGTCAGTATTAAATGGCCAAATGATATCCTCATTAACGGGAAAAAGATAGCAGGCATTCTTACGGAAATCAGGGCCGAGATTGATGCAATAGATTATATTATAGTCGGTTTAGGACTTAATGTTAACACACCGGATTTCCCTGATGATATCAAAGAAAAAGCAACTTCAATTTTGATTGAAACGGGAAAGCACTTTCCAAGGGTCAGGGTTATAAGGGAATACTTAAAGCAGTATGAGAGGTATTATAAAATATTTGGAAGAATCGGTTTTGAGCCCATTTTAACACGATGGAAAGAGCTTTCGAATATTATCGGACGGCAGATAACAGTTGAGGCGACAGGTACTAAGCATACCGGACAAGTCCAGGATATTGATAGAGACGGAGTTCTGATTCTCAAAGATAATGCAGGGAAATATCACAGGATATTTTCCGGGGATGTCATATTGATGTAGACATGGATATTGCCATTATTTTTATATATTTTTCGGGCCTGATTTATATTGGCAGCAGGTCCTTCAGGGTCATCAAAGGGATAGACAGTTTTTTTGTTGCAGACAGGAAAGCCCCCTTCCTGATTGTTGCCGGCTCCCTTTTTGCCACCATAATCGGGGGCTCTTCCACCGTTGGAATGGCCGGCCTGGGTTACAGGCAGGGTCTGGTAGGATCCTGGTGGCTTCTGGTAGGGGCTATAGGGCTTTTTTTTCTGGGACTTTTTCTGGCAAAAAAGGTTAGGGGGTATTCTCTTTACACTTTACCGGAAATTCTTGAGATTCAGTATGGAGTCGAGACGAAGCTCATTGCCTCATGCTTGATAGTGATTGCCTGGACGGGTATTATTGCAGGCCAGATCGTTGCAGCAGGAAAAATATTAGAGACCATTTTAAAAGCCCCCCCTTCCCTTTTAATGATCATAACTGCTGTTGTCTTTATCACATACACGCTGTTAGGAGGACAACATTCAGTTGTTAGAACAGATACAATCCAGAGCTTGATCATTATTATTGCAATTCTTGTCTCGATTCCCCTTTGTCTTGACAAAGTGGGAGGGGTTTTGTCAATGAGAGAAACCCTTGGTGCGGACTACTTTTCATTTCCGGTAAACTCACATTTTACCTGGAAAACATTAGCTACATATCTCTTTTTGGTTGGGTCGAGCTATCTGGTTGGCCCTGATATATACTCAAGGATCTTTTGTGCCAAGGACGAAAAGACCGCCAGGAGTGCCACCATGGCGGTAGCCCTGGCATCAGTACCATTTGCCTTTATTATTACTATGATTGGCATGTCGGCCAGGGTATTATTTCCACAGATTAGTCCGGAAGCTTCCTTTCCGACAATAATCAACCATATTTTCCCCGTTGGATTGAATGGACTCGTTATTGCCGCACTCCTTTCCGCAATGATGTCATCAGCAGACACATGTCTATTAACAACCAGTACAATTCTGTCAGTGGATGTAATAAAGCCCCTTTTGAGATCAGGCATATCAGAGAAAAAACTCCTTTTTCTTTCCAGATTCCTTATCGTGGTGATAGGTATCCTTTCTCTTGCAGTCGCGCTAAGGCTAAAAGGAGTCATCTCATCCCTCCTTCTTGGCTATACTGTTTATACATCCGGACTTGTTTTCCCAATTCTTCTCGGTTTTTGGAGGCACAAGCTTAAGCTAAACAGGGGGGGCGCGATCTCAGCCATGGTGGCTGGAGGGGGATTGGCATTGTCCGGGAAACTTATGGGATTGAATGATTTTGGTCTCTACGGCTTTTTTCTGTCCGGCCTTATCCTGGTAGCCGTAAGCCGTTTTATATCCTTTGGTGCCTTACAGGCTGAAATAAGCTCTTACTTCCTTAATAGACACTTTTTTTGTCTTCTTTAGAAATCTGGACTTGGCCTTCATGATCCGTCCAAGAGACTGGTGAAGTCTATGTCCCGAGATTTCGCCCCGGATCACCTTCATTCTAAGAATCTCGATACCTTCAAGGACCCAGGTTTGGTTCTCACATATCAAAAGGAGATCAGACCCTGCCTCAAAGGATGCGACGGCCCCTTCGGCCACCCCCCACTTCTTTTTGATTGCACCCATTTCAAGATCGTCGGTTAGAATTAATCCCTTGAAGCCAATTGTTTCTCTGAGAAGTTCTGAAAGGATCTTATTGGAAAGGGTAGCGGGAAGCTCCGGCTCAACAGACTGATATATTGCGTGCGATGTCATGATACCAGAAACACCTGCCGCTACGGCCTCTTTGAAAGGTGGGAGATTGATTTCTTCCATTTCCCTGCCATCCAATTCGATTGTTGGGAGATGATGATGGGGGTCCAGCGATGTCTTGCCCAAACCCGGGAAGTGCTTGGCCACGGCCATCACTCCATTTTCCTGAAGTGCTTTAATGACTACCTGCCCAAGCATTGCAACTTTTTTCGGGTCGTCGCTGAAAGTTCGACCTGCCAGGTGCTTTTCAGGCTCACCCCACCTAACGTCCACTACCGGTGCCAGATCCATGTTGAGGCCTACTAAGGTCATTTCCCTCGCTGTAACTTCAGCAAACTCCCTGGCCCTATCCATCGGCTTCGGGTCCGCTCCAATGGCCTCGTTGCCGGGGAAACAGGTAAAAGGCTCCCTTAGCCTGGCCACCGGGCCCCCTTCCTGATCAACGGCAAGAAAAAGTGGGATGCCGTGATATTTCATAGCCCTGTCTTGCAGGTCCTTACAAAGCCCGGCCAGTTGAACAGGATTTTCAATGTTCCTGCTAAACAGAATCACCCCGCCCAGACAATAATCCCGAATGAGAGCCTCTGTGTCCGCATCCAGTTCCTTACCAGGCATTCCGGCCATGAAAAGCCGACCTATCTTGTTGTTAAGTTCTGACAGCTCAAGTGTGGAGTGCACGGGATTTATCTCCTTTGAGGCAGTTTCAAAATGTTTCCCGCTTACAGCGGGATTCAAGATCAAGGAAGGCGAAAATTTTAACCACAGGAATACATTGAGTATTTCGAGGATTAAAATTTGAGCCTGACGCAGATATTGGGCAAAA
>JAIWDV010000242.1:0-3543 GCA_048632525.1 Bacteroidales bacterium
TATTGGCAACAGAGCGCTTCGCTATTGGAATCTGAATTTGTGACCATTTTGCGCACAATATTTTTTATAAGGGCCTAAAGTGAGCTAAAGTTGATGGATTCGTAAAAAGTCAAAATTTACAGGAATCTCTAATTCAATATTCTGATAACAAGCTTAAATAATTCGTAATTCCTGAATCCCTAAATTCCTAAATCCATGTAAAAAGGACTTTTTACATGGGTGTCAAAGTTAGGGGCTTAATTTTAAGAGGTAGAAATGAATATTTTTGAAAAGGCAGAAAGACTAAAAAAATTACCTCCTTATCTTTTTAAGGAGATTGATCGAAAAAAGACCGAAGTCAGAGCACGAGGAGTGGATATCATTGACCTGGGTATTGGAGATCCTGATCTCCCAACCCCTCCCCACATTATTGAGGCGCTGAAAAAGGCTGCGGAGGACCCTGGGAACCACAGGTACCCGTCTTATTCAGGAATGGGCGATTTTAAAGAAGCGGTAGCCAAATGGTACCAGGAAAGATTCGGGGTTGAGCTGGACCCGGATACGGAGGTGGTTTCTCTTATTGGGAGCAAAGAGGGAATCGCGCATTTTCCACTGGCCTTTGTCAATCCGGGCGATGTGGCGCTGGTACCTGCACCGGCGTATCCTGTTTATCATATTGCCACTATGTTTGCCGGCGGAGAATCCTATTTTATGCCGCTTTTGAGTGAGAACCGTTTCCTGCCGGACCTTAATGCGATTCCAGATGAAATCACCTCCAGGGCTCGTATCATGTTCATCAACTACCCGAACAATCCTACATCCGCGGTTGCCGATCTGGAGTTTTTCAGGAAAGTCGTGGAATTTGCAAGAGATAATAATATCCTGGTGTGCCATGATGCAGCTTACACCGAGATGGCTTTTGATGGCTATCGTCCTCCCAGCTTTCTGGCTGCGGATGGAGCCAAGGAAGTGGGGATTGAATTCCATTCTCTCTCCAAGACCTATAACATGACTGGCTGGCGAATAGGCTTTGCTGTTGGAAACCGAGAGGCAATAGACGGGCTTGGCGCCATCAAGAGCAATATTGATTCCGGTGTTTTTCAGGCCGTTCAGATGGCAGGTATAGAGGCCATACGCGGGGACCAGTCCTGTGTCAGAGATATGGTTCAAGTTTATTCGAGGCGGCGGGACCTGATGGTCAAGGGGCTCCAGGATGTTGGTTTTGAGGTGGAGTCACCCAGAGCGACTTTTTATCTGTGGATTAAGGTCCCTGAAGGCTATACATCTGCGGAACTGACCGAGCGTCTGCTGGAGGATGCTGGCCTGGTTGTGACCCCTGGCAATGGCTTCGGGGAGCCTGGTGAAGGGTACTTCCGTATCGCGTTGACTCAGAAAAGGGAAAGGCTTGCGGAGGCTGTGCAAAGATTAAAAGCCTTTAGCCTGTAGACGGCGAAAGCGCCTTTTCACCAATGACGAAAACAGCTTACATTGGGGTCGGTTCAAATCTTGGCGATAAAATAAACAATTGTCTTGAGGCCATTGTCCGGATCGACGAGATTTCAGGCTGCAGAGTGACGGCACAATCCGGTTTTTACAGGACACAGCCGGTGGGTGTTGAAGGACAGGACTGGTATGTTAATGGTGTAATTGTGTTATCTGCTGATATTTCGGCGCAGGATTTACTGAAAAGCCTCTTAGCCATCGAGGTAGATATGGGAAGGGAAAGAAAAAGAAAGTGGGATTCAAGGATAATTGACCTGGATATCCTTCTATTTGGAGAAGAGGTGATTTCCGAAAAAGGACTTCAGGTTCCTCACCCGCTGATGCACTTGAGAAGATTTGTGCTGGTGCCAATGGTTTCTTTGGCCCCGGATTTAGTTCATCCTGTGCTCGGAAAAAGCATGGCTGAGTTGCTTGTGGATTCTCCAGAGAAAGAGCAGTCTGTGGTTCCCATGGGGGTCGCGTAAATGCGACTTCTGATTTTTGCAGTCCTGGCCTACTTGCTTTATCGTGTCTTGAGGAGCTATTTCGGTTCTGGCCAGAAAATAAGAAAGACTGAAAATGGCGGGGTCATTGACGAGATGGTAAAGGATCCTTTCTGTGACACTTATATACCCGTAAGGGATGCCAAAAGAAGGGTCATAGATGGGAGGGAATATTTTTTCTGCAGTGAGGAGTGTGCTGATAAATTTCAAAAGGAAAAGGAGGAATTATGAAGTTTTTTATCGATACGGCCAATATAGATGAGATAAAAAAGGCCAATGAATTGGGCATGGTTGACGGTGTGACCACGAATCCGAGCCTGGTTGCCAAAGAGGGGCGGGAGTTCAAGGGGCTTATAAAGGAAATATGCGATATTGTAGATGGCCCGGTCAGTGCCGAGGTGGTCAGTATGGATGCAGAAGGGATGGTTAAGGAGGCAAGGGAACTGGCCAATCTGGCTGATAATATTGTTGTAAAAATACCCATGTTGGAAGAGGGCCTAAAGGCAGTAAAGACCTTGGCCCAGGAGAAGATTAATACAAACGTAACCCTTTGTTTTTCTCCAATTCAGGCATTGATGGCAGCAAAGGCCGGGGCCGCGTATATCAGCCCCTTTGTGGGTAGATTGGACGATATCAGCCAAATTGGTATGGAGTTAGTGGAAGAGATTATCACAATCTATGATAATTACGGCTTTGAAACCGAGGTGATTGTAGCGAGTGTTCGAAATCCAATCCATGTGCTTGACGCAGCCCTCATGGGCGCAGACATTGCAACAATACCCTTTAAGGTCATTCAACAGTTAACTAAACATCCTTTGACAGATATTGGTGTGGAAAAATTTCTTGCTGATTGGAAGAAGCAGGGGTAGACATGTTTGCAGCGAGGGTGAAATGGGCTGGTGCTGCTGGTTTGGCACTTTCACTGTTTTTTATCCTTCCAGTTTCCGCAGATATCTACCGCTACGTGGACAAGGAAGGGGTCTGGCATTTCACCAACGTTCGAACCGACGCCCAATATAAACTATATATCAAAACCACCCGTAAAACACCTTCGAAGTTTATAAAAGAATATGAGGGAATTATCCTTCAGGCTTCAAGACGGTTTGAGGTGGAGGCCTCCTTGGTCAAGGCGATTATCAAGGCTGAATCGTACTTTGACCATAAGGCAGTCTCTCACAAGGGAGCACAGGGATTGATGCAGTTGATGCCCCAGACGTCGAATGCCATGGCCGTGGAAAACCCGTTTGATCCGGAAGAGAATATATTTGGTGGCACGCGATATTTGAGCCTTTTGCTAAAACGTTTTAAAAATGACAAAAGGCTCGCAGTGGCCGCATATAATGCCGGCCCGGAAAGAGTGGAGACCTGTAATGGTATTCCACCCATAGCTGAGACAGAGCGATTTGTGAAAAAGGTCATGAATTATTATCGGGACTATAGTAGTAAATAGATAGAGAGGTGTTTGTTTCTGCTGATTTTTTATTGACAAAGCACATTTGTGGTGTAAAATAATTTATATATGAGCGGGAATAGCTCAGCTGGTAGAGCCTCACGTTGCCAACGTGATTGTCGCGGGTTC
>JAIWDV010000243.1:0-3518 GCA_048632525.1 Bacteroidales bacterium
CGATCAGGCTGCCCAGCATACATAAGTATCGAAGTCTGCGCTTATCTGCTGATCAGCCTGCTCACCTCCCTGTGAAGCGCCCCGCAGGAAGTGCCCTTGGGGTGCGCTGCCAAACATTTACAATTTGGTGGTTCTAGCTATTTTTCGGCATCAAGCCGAATATTTAGTGCGGCCGGGCAAGGTCGTGTATTCCAACGGGTGGAAGTCCCGTTCCGGCAAGGCAGGTCAGCCACCGGATAGAGAACTTTGGGCCGGCGGGAGTAATCCCAAAGGTTAAGCACAGGGAGATCAAGACAGCAGGCCGTAAGCGTAAGTTGAACGGATAGAGCCTCGAAAACGGTAAATGGGAAGGACGACGCAGTTAAATATGCGGAAGTCGCCATAATGCAGGGCGCGTGGCAAGTGCTGCATTGCTTCCCCGGGGTCGAAGACGATGGCATGCTGGATACAGGGAATACACGGTAACCCGGGAGACCCTACAGGGTCTCGGAAGGAAGTGAGTAAGGCTGGAACAAGTGATAACAAAGCGAGAACCAGCTTAAGTCCTGTAGGGAGTCGGACAATGGCGTAGTACTGATGAGGCTGGGTAATGCCAGAAGAGGAAAGGCCATTGCAACAGTAACAGCGTTAAAGGGAAATACATGTCATGCTCAGTAATGAAGAAAGTGTAGAAACGAAACTTAAACGCATAGCAGAGAAAGCCCGCAAAGACCCGAAGTGTCAGTTCACCAGTTTGTTTCACCTGATGAACCTTGACCTTCTGTGGGGGTGCTTCTGGGAACTGAAGAAATGCAAAGCCAGTGGCATTGATCAGGTCACCAAAGATACATATGCAGAGAACCTGATGGGGAATCTCGATGATTTAATCGGGCGGCTCCATCGAATGGCGTATATTCCGCAACCGGTACTTAGGGTTTATATTCCTAAGCCCGGAAGCGATAAAATGCGGCCACTTGGCATTCCTGCCCTGGAGGACAAACTGGTACAAAGCGGATTGAGCAAGATCCTAAAAGCCATCTATGAACAGGATTTCATAGAAGACTCGTACGGATTTCGCCCTAATCGTGGGTGCCACGATGCACTGCGAACACTGAGCCAAACCATTGAACATAAAGGTACTGAATACGTTGTAGAGGCCGATATAAAGGGCTTCTTTGACAATGTAGATCAAGACCAGTTGATGGATTTTCTGGCTTATCGTGTTGCGGATAAGCGCATTTTGCGCTATGTCAAACGTTTTCTCAAGGCAGGGATTCAGGAAGATGGAGCTTTTCGAGCTAGTGAACGTGGAACGCCCCAGGGGGGCGTAATTTCTCCACTGCTTGCTAATCTCTATCTTCATTACACCTTGGATTTATGGTTCCAGTGGAGATTTCTTAAAACCTGTACCGGCACAGCTCGATTCATCCGATATGCTGATGACTTTGTTGTTTGTTTCAAACAGGAAGCAGATGCCAAACGATTCCGCATTGAGATGGAGCAGAGGCTAAACCAGTTTGGATTAGAAATTGCCATTGAAAAGACCAAGATCCTGGAGTTTGGGCCGCAAGCGCGGAAGAGAGCAAAGCAGAAAGGAGAAAAGAAGGCAGAAACCTTCGATTTTCTCGGTTTTACTCACTACTGCACTACCTCAAGGAGTGGCAAGATGTTTCGTGTTGGCCGCAAGAGCATCAGTAAGCGTATCACCGTTAAACTGAAACTCTTCAAAGAGTGGATACGTTCTAACCGTACCCTGCCTACAGCGGAAATCATGGAAACAACAGCTAATAAACTACGAGGACACTACGCTTATTATGGGGTAACCGGCAATTATAAGAGTATCAATAACTACGCATATGAAGTGCGAAGGATACTCTTTAAATGGCTGGGGAGAAGAGGTAAGCGAGGCAGCCTGAATTTTAAGAAATTTGGACTATTGCTTCAACGCTTTCCACTACCTACTCCACGTATTTTGGTGAACTTATGGTAATTTTAATGTGAAGTGTACTGTTGAGGAGCCGTGTGCGTAAATAGCGCAAGCACGGTTCTGTGAGGGGCGTGACGACAACTGATGAGGGGGCTGCGAGATGAACAGTGATCACACAGTAGCTGCGTGCAGTGAGGTGTACAATGAAAAGAATCATTGCAACTACCAGAATCCTTACCAGTAGAAATCCGTCTACTCGACCCTACATCAAAAGACAAATCCAGGTATAGGTTGGCCATATCTCGGTTTAATAAAGCTATTGCATCCGAAGGTTCGCCGTATATTAGGTGATAAACCAAGGGTTGTTCGTTTTGTAGTTCATCAAGAATTGCTGTTAGTTTGTTGTCAGGCAAAACCTTTCCCAGCGCAATAATGGCTTCTACTTGGTTTTCACTTAGCATTTTCATAAATTCGTCCCCGTCCCTAACGCCCTTCGGGCGAGTTATTGAGCTGTTGAGCCCGGCAGGATGCATATTCCATGCACCCTTGACAGGATTCGTCTCATTCAGCTTAATTCTGTAGCGATTAGTACTACACAAGAAAATTTATTTCCCTCAATCACTGCAACGTTGCGATCACCTTATATCTTCACAAAAAAATTATTGAACTTCTACGCATTCCCTCGTACAGTAAAAAGGTCATAATGACCATTATGACTTTTGCCAAGATAAAGTTTTTCATTATAGGAGGTTTATTATGTCCACAGTCTCCGTTGCCGAGGTAAAAAGCCATCTTTCTGAATTTCTTGCCAGAAGCGCCCACAGCCATGAGCGTTTCATCATTACCCGTCGCAACAAGCCGGTGGCTGCCCTGGTGAGTATCGACGATCTACAAATTATCAAGCAACATGAGGAGCGGCAGGGGCTCGCTGCTGTTGCCGGCGCCTGGCCAGGATTCGATGAGGTGGCCGAGGCACTGGGCGATATCTCCCAACTCCGCCGTCAAGGAGGAGAGGGCCGCGATGTATCTTTTTGATACCGACATCATCACCAATATCTTCAAAAAAAAGCCATCGGCAAAACTTCTGGAAAAACTTGCCGGGACAGCCAGGCGTGACCAGTTTATTTCCACCATAACCATCAGTGAAATCGTGTACGGAGCCTGGAAAAGCAACCAGATCCAGCGTCATTTAAACAATCTTGAAAAAATCCTGCTTCCATCCGTCAATATCCTCGGCTTTGACTCCAAAGCCGCTTATGTATGCGGCAATCTTCGGGCCGGACTCGAAAAAGCGGGAACCCCTTTGGACCTGGCGGACCTTGAGATTGCCGCTATCGCTATAGCCAATGAAATGACCCTGGTCAGCGGCAACCTGGGTCATTTCTCACGCATTAAAGGGCTCAAGCTGGAAAACTGGCTGGAATGAGAATCGGACCAGCTCAGGTGTCTTCTTGCTTCTACGCTAAAAACAAAAAGGGTTAACCGAAACGGCTAACCCTTTGTTTTTACTGGTGTCTAGGACGAGAATCGAACTCGTACAGGGACAAGCCCCGAGGGATTTTAAGTCACTATCCCCCGAGTTTCACTTTTCCTTTTATAGCGGCAACTTGCT
>JAIWDV010000244.1:0-3514 GCA_048632525.1 Bacteroidales bacterium
AGATACCAGTAGGTGGCGGAAACCTTACTATGACCGAGATAGGTTGATAGCGCCAATATATGTTTTGTGATGTGATCGCGGTCATCCGGGCAGGCTTCCAGGGCTCTCACGGCGAATGTGTGGCGCAATGAGTGTGGAGTGGGGCGAGGTTGCCCCGTTCCACCTTGCAGACCGATTTTGTCAACCGCAGTCTGGAATGCGGTCTCAACATCACCCAGAAGCAATGGTTTTCTTCGTAACGAAACGAATACGTGGTCATCGAAGGGGGCATAGGGGCGGCGGTGTTCGAGATAACCTTCGAGTGCAACTCGCGCAGTTTTGTGCAGGGGTACAAGGCGGCTTTTGCGAAATTTGGAACGTCGAATCACCAAACCATCTGGAGTGATATCTTCAAAGCGTAGCCGAATTGCTTCGGATACACGCAGTCCAGTGCATGCCAGCAGAGCGAACAGCGTGCTGTAGGTCTTTTGACGCAAAGTACGGTAACCAGACTGAGATGCCGCTTGCACGAGACGCTGGATGTTGTCTCGGGAGAAAATATGGCTCTATCCGAATCTCTCAAACGAATTAGTGTCTAAAATTACTACTTTTATCCGCAAGCTTTTAGTTTCCCCCTTGGGGGAATCGAAGATAAAAATAGACAGAATACCTTTTTAACAGACGGTGCAAATGGCACGGTGTAGCAGACAAGTTTCCTGTGCGAGAATGGGCCCCCACAATAGCTCGTCGGAGCACAGGAAACTTTTCTGCGGCCCGTTATGCACATTTTTTTATGGAATGTCATAGGTTCCATCCTTATTGTTAGGGTTCACTTCAAAACTTTAACAAAAGGAGGAACCTATGACAGTGAATAAGTTTATCAGAAACCTTCTGAATTTGAAAGAATTATCCGTGACCCACTTTGAATTACATGCTCGCAAACGAACGCTCGATCTGTGGGTCAAACCTTATAAAAATGGCTGTTTATGTCCACAGTGCCATCGCCGTGGCCGCATTGTGCGCATTATGGATGAGTGCCGGTTATGGCGCGATCTCACCTTATACGGATGTACGGTAATGCTTTGGTATTGTCCCAAAGAAATTATGTGCACTACACACGGCCGAGTTCAGGAAAATATCCCGTGGGCTGATGATTATTCACGCATCACTTACCGCTTTGAATATGCCATGCTCGTCTATTGCCAAATCATGGCGCAAAAAGCTGCCGCGCAGATGCTGCACATTGCTCAATCCACCCTTTCGGACCTTTTGCATCGATCCATTGAACGCATTCGCGACGGCCATCGAATACGGGGCCTTAAGGCTGTTGGTGTCGATGAAATTTCATATTGCAAGGGCCATAAATATGCGACCATCGTTTATGACATTAAAAAAGCATGCGTTGTCTGGGTTGGTAAAGGTAAGGGGGAGAAGACAATCGACCGTTTTTTTAAGGAAATGCTTAGTGATTACCAGAAACGCAAAATTAAATGGGCTACCTGTGACATGAGCCAGGCTTACATCAATTCGATTGAAAATCATTGTCCCAATGTCACTCTGATCCTTGATCGATTCCATATCGTTAAAAAGCTCAATGAAGCGGTTGACGAAGTACGCAAGGAACAATGGCGAGAAGCTTCTGGCGATGAACGCAAAGCTCTTAAAGGTCTTCGATGGTTGTTGTATAGACATTCATCTAAACGCTCGAAAAAAGACACATGGATACTCAACGCTCTTCGGAAAGGCAACCGTCGAATCCATCGCGCATGGGTCTTGAAGGATGAGTTTGAACACTTCTGGGATTATAAAGCTCGTTGGGCCGCTGATAGATTTATCAAACGTTGGACTACGACAGCTTTGAAAAGTCGTCTGGAGCCAATTCGTCGTTTCGTTAAAACAATTCGAAAACACATGCATCGTATTCTGCCCTATGTTGAAACCCGGATGACTAATGCCATCGCCGAGGGATTAAATCGAATTATTAAAATTGTTAAAAATAGAGCAAGTGGATTCCGAACCTTAGAAGCATTTACAGACCTGATTTTCTTAACCGTAGGTGATGTAAATATTCCTGAACAAATTCCGAAGAATTTTCGTACAATATAAATTCATCTCAATGACAGTATTTGTATGATTTTAAAGGTTGTTTACTAGTTGGGAATTCCGGATATAGCCAAAAAAAATTAGAATGGAATGTTTCCCGCACCCTTGCCAAGGTTAATTACCGTATACATACCGATGCCATAAAAGAAAACCTGATTCCTGAAAACATATCTGCAAGTAAACGAAAATTTGTTTATGCAGACGAAGCAGACTTGTTAAACATTGCATTATTTGGGAAAACTGCAAAAGAATGGCGAGAAAAATATCCGGATTTAAAAGGCAATATCAGGGATTATGCTACCTTAGAGCAGTTAGTTGTTCTTTCAAATATGGAAAGCTACAATTCAGAACTCATCAAAATGCAGATGCCACCAGATGAAAGATTAAAAAAACTTAATAAAATCGCAATCGACCAGATGAAAGTACTTATTAAAAACAGATCAATTAAGAAACTGAAAGAATAAAATGGCAAAAAAACTAAAGACAGAAAGCGATCAAAAGATTAAATCTGTCTGATCACACACTGGATATAAATATCCGGAGGTGTAATTACAACAAGTTCAGTTTTTCTGATATAGAGGACTATGTCAGCGAGCTGGTTGGATCGCGCGACTATCAGTATGATGCCATAAAACAGATCATGATCTATCTCTGGGGCGGCAGTTACAAGAGCATTTCTGAACTTGGAAGAGAAAATTATAAACAAAAATTGCAGATTCAGCAGCGTTTTGGAACAGAAGAAAATTTTCTTCGCCAATTGCCACTTCCTGACCGGCTTTCAGGCGTGGTGCACATGGCTACCGGCACCGGAAAATCTTATGTAATCTTTGCCATTGCCTGGCTTTCTCTTATTATGGGGCTTACAAAAAGGGTTTTAGTGCTTGGCCCGGCCTCAACCATTATCGAACAGGGTCTGCGCGAAAAATTCAAGGAACTGATATGTATTTTTTACCCCCACTCCCTAAAAAGATCATGCTTAATTTTCAGATGGTCAAGAACCCTTGCAATCACAGAATCGACAAGGTCGGAGATGGTTTTTGGATTGAAATAGAATGAAGGTGAGGGAGGCATTATTGTAGCGCCGGACATGGCGGCTTTATGCATATTCTTTATATGGATGACGCTTAAAGGGGTCTCTCTTGGCAGCAGAATCAGCGGTCGTTTTTCCTTCAGGCTGACATCTGCTGCTCTGTGGATGAGGTTGTCAGCCATTCCTGATGCAATTGCGGCAAGGGTTTTCATTGAGCAGGGAGCGATCACCATTCCGTCATGCCTGAATGACCCGCTTGCAGGCGGGGCAAAAAGATCATCCTGCTCATAGATATTCAAACAGGTCTTTTCATGAAAAATAATCCCCCGCTCCTTTAAAAAAGATGAAAAGGATTCGCCTTTGTAACCGGTTTCATGTTCAAGCACCTTCATGCCTGCCTTT
>JAIWDV010000245.1:0-3508 GCA_048632525.1 Bacteroidales bacterium
TATTTGGCAATTATGTGGCAAAAACAGCATTTTTGTCCTTGTCCCTAACCTTGAACGTTGAACCCTGAACCTGTGAACCCTTAGTGCATTTTATTCTCCATTTATCTTCCCGCAAAGTAAATCTGTAACAGTTTAGTGCTTTGAAAGCCCCCCCAGCTTTTCCTGCCTTCCGTTAAACTATGTAAACTTTTGCCAAAAAGTCGAAGCTGATTTCCCAAAACAGGTGGTGTTTCTTACCCACATTCTGAATCGTTTTTTGGTCTCATCAATGTAACGATTTAAATTAATTAATAAATTAAGTCAAAAAAATCTGGTGCATCAGTCCGGCACGAGCCTTGCTCTACATTAGGAATCACTTCGTAAGAAAAGAAAGCAGAAGATAGTCTTTTGCCCGCACAAATAAAAGATAAGAGGAATGGAAAATTGGTCGGAAAACTCCTGACTATTCAACATCGGCTGAATCCGCTCCACCTGCACTGTCGTTTTTTGGACAGGGGGCTGAATAGGAAGCTGTCTACATCAATATGTAGATCATATGAAATCATCATATTTTTCTGGTTAAACTGCGTTATCAAAAGTTTCATCTATTTTTACTGTTTTGTTAATCGGAAATGCGGGATTTTGGAAGAGCTTAGAAAGAAATGATTGATGCAGTTATTGCTAAACAGGGAACCCGCCCCTGACGGGTACCGGAGAAAAAAAGGGGGTTTTTGGATGGAAACCAGGCAAGCCATGGAGCTCAAAGCAAAGGACGCTAACAGGGAAAGTGAATACCCTGAAATGCGTTTTGGGGTCCAAGCGGTTGAAAGAGGATTTATTACCTCAAGCAACCTTACAGAAGTGATGAGTATACAGGCAATGGAGAAGAAGCGCAGAGGCAAGTACAGATTTATCGGTAGGATATTATTTGACCAGGGGCTTATTAGTATCTCGCAGATTGATGAGGTGCTGGAATCTATGGGAAAAGGCCCTGCATTAGGATTGAAGAGGTATTAAGCCCTCTCGAATGATAGGAAACCTATGACTAATAAAGGACATGTTATGCCGAGCGATGTGAACCTGGCGTCGGAAATAAGAGATAACGGTGGCAGACGAGCCGAGATTGACAGGCGACAGTTTTTATATGATGGCCACATTCCTGAGAGAAGGCAGCGGTCTGGCCGGCGGATTGACCCTGATCGCAGAGGCGGAATCGAGCGCAGATGCGGTACAGATCGGAGAAATGATGGAGAAAGGAGGGAAATCACACTAAAGGGGAAAGACCAAAGAAGGAGGAAGGTTTAAAAAAGCGCTGTCAAACGCTGAGTTGCTTTTTCACTGTAATACCGTAACGTTTCAAATCCACACCCGCCAGCACCACTACTCCATTACGATAAACTGACATCACTGATTTTCCTTGACGTAAGATATATTTTGTCGTTTGATATCATAAACCCTGAACCTCTGAACCTTATGGTAACGGAGTGTCCGGTATGGAGATCACTCGCCGGGATTTCATCAAATGTTCGTTCCTCTTAGGCAGTTCACTGTTCGTCTCGCCAGGCGCCCTATACGCCGGGCAAAAAAAACGGGACCTATGGCATCCAGCCTATGAGGAATTAGAAAAAAAAGGCAAACTGGCTCAGAGAATCGAGCAGGCCTACAGCATTTTCGAGGATTGTCACCTGTGTCCGCGAGAGTGCGGAGTGAATCGGTTAAAGGGCGAAATGGGGTTCTGCAGGGCTCCAGCCAGACCTGTGATTTTTAGCGCCAATCCCCACTTTGGCGAAGAGATACCTTTGGTGGGCCAACACGGATCTGGAACCATCTTTTTTTCAAACTGCAATCTCCGCTGTATCTTTTGCCAGAACTGGCCCATATCCCACGAAGGAAGAGGAAAAAAAGTTCAGGATGAAGACCTGGCGGACGTGATGATGAATCTCCAGCAGATGGGCTGCCATAACATCAACTTTGTCACACCCACCCACGTCATGCCCAATATACTCAATGCCACCCGGATTGCCTTGAATAAAGGGCTGCGTCTTCCCCTGGTTTATAATACCAGCGGTTATGAGCGGTTAGAGATACTGAAGCTCTTAGATGGCATAGTGGATATCTATTTGCCAGATATGAAATACATGGACGCTGATCAGGCGGAAAAATATTCAGCCGGGGCCTCAGACTACCCGGAAGCGGCAAAGAAAGCGATCGCCGAAATGAACAGGCAGGTCGGAGAACTCGTGGTGGATGAGAAAGGAATTGCAATTCGTGGGCTGATGATCCGACACCTGGTCATGCCCAACCGGGTAGCCGGGACGGAGAAATTCACAAAATGGGTGGCAGAGAATCTTCCCAAATCCACCTATGTAAATATAATGCCCCAATACCGCGTGGAATACAAAGCCTTTGACTATCCGGAAATCGGTCGTGGGATCACTGTGCAGGAGTTCTTGGAAGCAATAGACTGGGCTGAACAATACGGCTTGACCAATCTTGACTCCCGCTCTGTGGCGGTCAGGGACTTTTACATGCAGCGGCGATCAGGCTGATCTCTTCGTGACTCACGCCCAAATACCGGGTATGGGCTTGCCACAATATTCGCACTTCCCATCCTTCATATGTATTTCTCTAATCATGTATCCTGTTCGCTGGATCACCATTTTCTTGCACTTGGGGCAGAAGGTATTCCAGCCCTCATGACCTGGCACCTTCCCAATATAAACATATTCCAGACCAGAAGACAAAGCCACTTCCCGAGCTTTCTCCAGCATCGAGATCGGCGTTGGAGGGAGACGTTTGAGCTTGTACAAAGGATAGAAACGAGAGAAATGGACCGGAGTGTCAGCACCCAATTCTTTTTTCAACCAGAGGCACATTTTTTTTACCACTGACATGTCATCATTTTTTGTGGGAATCATGAGGTTGGTGATCTCCAGGTGAACTCCCTTTTGCTTGAGTGTCTTCATAGTATCAAGCACCGGGGCCAGTTCCCCGCTGGACAATTCATGATAAAACGCTTCTGTAAATCCCTTCAGGTCAATATGGGCTGCGTGTAACACCTCGCAAAGCTTATTGAGTGGATTCATATTGATAAAACCATTGGAGTGGATGATATTCAGAAGACCCGCCTTCTTTGCTAAGTATGCAGTGTCAAACATGTATTCATAGAAGATTGTGGGCTCTGCATAAGTGTAGGCAATGGATCTGGCACCCATCTCTTTGGCTTTTTTCACCACAAGTTTTGGTGGGATCTCGTGACTGTATACATCTTCAGGGAAGGCTTGTGAGATTTCCCAATTCTCACAAAACTTGCACTGGAAATTGCATCCTGCCGTTGATAGAGTTAAAGAGGAAGTGCCTGGAAGCACATGAAAAAAGGGTTCCTTCTCGATAGGGTCTAAGTGTATGACACAGGGATTCCCATAGACAAGGCTGTAATACTTCCCTTCCCGATTTTCACGTACCCTGCAAAAACCCCTTTTGCCCCTGGGAACAAGACACTGCCTGGGGCAAAGGTTACACTGGATCG
>JAIWDV010000246.1:0-3503 GCA_048632525.1 Bacteroidales bacterium
GTAAAGTTTTGCTGGGTACAATCTTTTCTCATAACAGAAGATTTTTCTCCCTTTATTTCTCTTGAGTATATGCTAAGAGACAATCCTGAATTTTTTATGGGGAAAACCGCTGGTGGCAGAAAAAGAAATTTGATTAACAGGATCGGTATTTTTGCCGGAAGGATGCATGAGAAGGGTTTCAATCACCGTGATTTTAATGCCACCCATATACTGCTTTATTATAAAGACAAATCCGATGCTCCCAATATAGCTCTTTTTGACCTTCAGAGAGTGGACAGGAGTTCGGTTCTTCAGTTTAGATGGATAATAAAGAGCCTTTCAGAGCTTAACTACACCTTACCTGAAAGCCTCTTTGATGAAGAAGATAGAATTTTCCTTTTATTGTCTTACAAAGGTAAAAAGAAACTTAATTTATGGGGCTGGTTACAATGGCTATGGATAAAGAGAAAAACAGCTCGCATTAAGAGACACACTGAAAAGATGATGGCCGGAAGAAAAGAAAGAACTATCAACAGGTAATCCTATGGGGCTTAATATCCAAAAGACTTGTAGAAAGAGTTCTCAATTATCAACGTCTAACCCTAATTATAGATGCCCTCTTTGTAATTCTCCTGGGGAATTCTCTTTTCAGTGCAGGGATCTGTTATATAACAAGACTAAGATCTACCAATATATGGAGTGCATTAATTGCAATGCAGTTTTCCAGTATCCCTTTCCCACACCAACGGAGATCAGAGAATTCTACCCGGACGACTATTCAGCTTACAAGAAGCTTGATAAACCAAAGCAACACAGATATTCAGACCTATCAGTTCTGCATTACAAGTATGGTTATACACACCTCCATGTACCCTGGCTGTTTCGTTTGCTCGCTTCTATGATTTCGGCCTTCAGGCAGCGTGACGTCATCCCTTTTGTCCCAAATGGTAAGGCACTAGATATAGGATGTGGTAATGGTAAATTTATGCGCACAATGAACTCTATAGGATGGCAGTTCGAAGGGGTGGAATTTAATCCAGTTGCAGTTGAGATATGTCACAAAGCTGGTCTCAAAGTGTTTCACGGCGATCTAAAGTCCGCTACTTTTAAAGATAATAGTTTTGACTTAATTTCAGCACGACACATAATTGAGCACATACCGGATCCGAAAAATTTTATGGGGGAAATCGCTCGCATCCTCAAAAATGGAGGACGTATAGTTATACGAACCCCAAATAGTCAAGCATTAGGGCGAAGGTGGTTCGGCACCAAATGGTTTGCCAACGAGGTGCCACGCCATCTGATACTGTACAATCTCCATAATCTTAATATGCTCGCTGAACGCCACGGCCTGCGTTTAATTATCGAAAAAACGTTTACTACACCAAAAATTATCCTCAACAGTTGGGACTATCTTATAAAGAACCGGGATACCCCGTCCAAAAAAAGTAAGATTTGCCGACTGATAGCATTACCATATGTTATACTGGCAACTTTATTACACAGAGGTGATGAGATATTTGCAATTTATGAAAAATCATGAAAGAAAAAACATTCTCTTTGTTTCAAAAGGTAAGGACTCTGCATCAACACGCTATCGAGCCCTGGCTTATTTTACTGCGTTACAATCAAGCGGTTGGCGTCCTCTTCATTTAACCGTCCGTGGCACCTTACCACGTCTAAAACTGCTTGGCATAGCTAAACAGGCAGAAGTTGTAGTTATTCTTCGGAAGACTTTCAGCTCACCTTTTCTGCGTCTGCTAAGGCTGTGCTCGAAAAACCTGGTATTCGACCTTGATGACGCAGTTTTTTGCAGGAGTGACGGAGAACCTTCGAAATCCCGTCAAATGAGCTTTGAGAAAGTAACAAGTATTTGCGAGCAGGTCTGGGCGGGAAATCTTTATCTTGCTGACAGAGCAAGACAATATAATGAAGCGGTAAAGATTTTGCCTACTTCTCTGGATTACCGCAAGTACCTGCTTGAGGTGGAGAAAAACCCGAAGCATTTTGACCTTGTGTGGATTGGCAGCCGTTCTACACAAAAATATCTTAAGGAAAGCCTTCCTTTACTTGAATCTTTATCAGAGATTATACCCAACCTGCGTTTGAAAATCGTGGCTGATTTTGATCTGCCGACTAAACGGCTGAAAACTGTCGCTGTGCCCTGGAGTGACGAAGTGGAGGCAGAGGCGCTGGCATCAGCTCATGTCGGCATTGCGCCTATGTCCGATAATTCCTGGACAAAAGGCAAATGCGGGCTTAAGGTTTTGCAATATATGGCTGCCGGTTTGCCCGTTGTTTCTTCACCGGCAGGAGTTAATCGTGAAATCGTTCAGCATGGCAAAACCGGCTTTTTTGCTGAAAATCCAGATGACTGGCGGAAATCAATAGATAAACTATTCCGTGATCCTGTCCTTAGAAATAACATGGGAAAAGCAGGTCAAAAACGAGTTATTGAGTGTTTTTCTGTTGATGCAACTTTCAGAAAAATGTCCAAGGTACTAAATGCCTTGGTGCAGGGTAGGCAATCAGGTTGAATGAAGCAGGTACAAGTATTCCCCGTGTTGCAGTTGTCGTTTCGACCTGGGTCGGCAATCCTTCTGATTGTATTTGCAAAATACATAAAATATACCCATAATGGATAGCATGATAAAAATTTTACTCTTGGCAGCCTTATGTGTGGTGCTAATCCTGGCAGCGCCCGGGTCTTCCGCCGGATCGGATGTGAATGTATCGATAGTCACTGCCTTGTTTAATCACGGCCCGGAAGGTTGGCAGATTGGGTGTCCTAATCAGAGGTTGGTAGAGGACTGTCATTCGGCTTATGCTTCTTACGTCGAGATAATAAACCTGCGATTTTAGGGTGTTAGGATGACGGGTTATCTTAAAATCCTGCTGATTATTCTCCTCCTGTTATATATCATCAGTCCCTTCGATTTCCTTCCGGATTTCATCCCCATTACGGGCTGGCTTGACGACGCTTTCCTTTTGGGAGTTTTTGTCTATTACCTCAGGCGGGGAAGGCTGCCAGGCTTTTTCTCCTGGCGGGGAAAGTTCTCAAAGGCTGATCAAGATGATAATAGATGGTCTGATCGGGCCGGCGGTTTCGAAAAAGAAAAAGCTGACTCAGGATCCGAATCTAAAGCTCAAACCGATCTCAAAGACCCTTATGAAATTCTCGGAGTAAAGCCCGGAGCCGGCCCTGCGGAAATTCAGGCTGCCTATCGTCGAGCCGCTCAAGCTTATCACCCGGATAAGGTCTCTCATCTCGGCCAGGAATTCCAAGAGCTGGCTCAAAAAAAGTTCATCGAGATTCAAGAAGCTTATGAAAAACTTCTGGGCAAGAGCGGTTAGAACTTACGAATCACCTGACTGCTCGCCAAGCTTGCGAGGCAGGTGGGTTTTCAGTGAACCCTGAACCCGTAAAATGAGTTCGTAAAAACAACACACCACATCTTGTATTCAATTAGTCAAAATTATACTTTACCTTGTGTTTTTTCTTTACAAGCATATACTTTCCTGCT
>JAIWDV010000247.1:0-3501 GCA_048632525.1 Bacteroidales bacterium
CCTTCGCTTCAGGTTCGAAAAGCCTGCGCCCTAAAGAGCGCGACTTACCCGGAGCAAAATATTATAGTTGTATGACTTCAAAAGTTGAATCTATAGAACATATTTACTGGATGCAAAATCCGGGCCAGGTGGAAGCCATAATGAGAATTACTGCCTTCTGGTGCAGCAAGCTGCAATTTATGCTATAAGAACGCAACCTACAAAGTATTAAGCAGATCGAGGAGATTCGTTTGTCCGGCCTAAGACTTTATACCAGCAACCATCTTGAGACCCTGGCCGCCAGACTGGCTGAGGTCCTCAATAAGCCGCTGGCCTCACCACTTGACACAGAAGTCATTGTGGTCCAGAGCGGGGGTATGGAGCGGTGGGTATCCATGCAGCTTGCCCAGCGCCAAGGTGTATGCGCAAACTGCCGGTTTCCTTTCCCAAACCACTTTGTCCATGAGGTATTTCGAAAATTCCTTCCGGATCTCCCTGAACGTTCGCCTTTTGATCCAGGGATTTTGACCTGGAGGATCATGAAGCTGCTTCCGTCCTGCATCACAAGGCCGGGCTTTGAGAGTCTCAGGGCATATCTCAGCGATACTCAGGGGGATCTCAAGCGTTTTCAGCTTTCTGAGCGCATTGCAGATACCTTTGACCAGTACCTGCTTTTTCGTCCCCAAATGATCATCAACTGGGAAAGGGGGCAAGAGGATCATTGGCAGGCCGTGCTCTGGAGGGAACTTGTAAAAGAATGCGGCAAGGAGCATCGTGCAGCCCTGGGAAAGCATTTTCTTATGGCGCTCAAGGATTCCTCCACCAGAATAGAAGGCCTTCCCGAGCGGATTTCAATATTTGGGATCTCCGCACTTCCCCGGTTTCACATGCAAATTCTCTCCGGCCTCGCACGGCTCACCGATGTAAATCTATTTCTCATGAATCCCTGCAGACAATACTGGGGAGATATTCTCTCTGAATGGGAAATGACAAAGAAGACAGTGAGCCAGCCCGCCGGGGATCTCACACCTGAAGAACTCTACTTAGAAAAAGGAAACAGCCTTCTCGGGTCCATGGGAACATTGGGCAGGGATTTTTTTGATCTGATAAACGAGTTCGATCTGGAAGAATTTCCGTCTTTCGAGGACCCTGAAGAGGATAATCTTCTTTCCTGTATCCAATCCGATATCCTGAATCTACGGGATGCGCAACACAAATCGGGAGAAAAGACGGTCATTCTGCCGAATGACACGTCCATCCAGATCCATTCAGGGCATAGTCCCATGCGGGAAATGGAGGTCCTGTATGATCAACTTCTCCACATGTTTGAAAAAGATCCTGATCTGAACCCTAAGGATATACTGGTCATGACACCGGATATAGAGACTTATTCACCATATATCCAGGCCGTATTTGATATGCCGGTCGATGATCCCGGGAGGATTCCTTTCAGCATTGCTGATCGAAGCATCAGAAAAGAGAGTGATATTATCGATGCTTTTCTCGCCATCCTCGATCTAACTAACAGTCGCTTTGGTGCTTCACAGGTTTTAGCAGTTCTGGAATCGCACACGGTCCAGCGCAAATTCGGTTTCACGGAAACAGATCTTGACCTTATTCGCAGATGGGTGGAAGAGACACGGATACGCTGGGGAATCGACGGAAAAAGCCGCTCTGAGTTTGGTCTCCCTCCCTCCCCGGAAAACACCTGGCGCACTGGCCTTGACAGGCTTTTGTTGGGCTATGCCATGCCGGGGCAGGACGAAAAGATGTTTGACGGTGTGCTTCCATACGACCTTGTGGAAGGCGCTGATACCTTGGTTCTGGGAAGATTTTGCGAATTCGTGGAGCAGCTTTTTTCCCATGTCACATCCCTTGGACAGCCGCGCACCTTAGATAAGTGGGCCGCATCCCTGATACGGCTTCTTGAGGATTTTTTTCTGTCTGATGAAGATTCAGAGAGGGAAATGCAGGTGATACGCCAAACGCTCGATGACCTGGATAACATGTCCGCCTCCAGCGGAGCCGGTTTTGACGAAGAGATTGACATCAATGTCATCAAGTGGCACCTGGGTCATGCCCTTGATAAAGAAGGTTTCGGGTTTGGATTCATTACCGGCGGCGTTACATTCTGTGCCATGCTGCCCATGCGAAGCATTCCCTTCAAAGTCATCTGCCTTGTGGGTATGAACAATGATGCCTATCCGAGGGAGTCCAAGCCACTCGGTTTTGATCTTATGGCAATGCATCCTGAACCGGGCGACCGTTCCCGCCGTAATGACGACAGATATCTCTTTCTGGAGGTCATGCTTTCGGTAAGGGCAAAATTATACATCAGTTACGTGGGACAAAGTATCCAGGATAACAGCCTTATCCCGCCTTCTGTCCTGGTAAGTGAACTTATGGATTACATTGAGCAGGGCTTTGAAATACCTGGAAAAAATATCCTGGAACATATTTCTACAAAACATCGACTCCAGGCCTTCAGCCCGGAATATTTCAAAAAAGACGAGAAACTTTTCAGCTATTCCGGGGAAAATCTCCAGGCCGCCCAGGGCATTCTAAAACCGCGTAAGTCTCCTGCGCCTTTTATTTCTACAAGGCTTGCTGATCCGCCGGAGCCGGAATGGAAAACCATAGATCTTAATGATCTATCCCGGTTTTTTGGCAACCCGGCACGCTTTCTGCTCGAAAAACGCCTGAGGGTCTTTCTTGAGGAAAGGGAGTTAAGACTGGAGGACAGGGAACCCTTTGAACTTAAGGGGCTGGAAAAGTATCAGCTTGAGCAAAGCCTCGTGAAAAGAGAACTTGCAGGAAAAGACCCTGATGATTTCTTGCCTTTGGCCCGAGCTGTGGGTCAGCTCCCGCACGGGACCGTAGGAGAGTGCATATTTGAAGACATGAGATCGGGGACCGCGCGTTTTTCCGAAAAAATTTCGTCATACATGGAGGAACCAAAGCTCGTGCCACTCCATGCGGATATTTGTATATCCGGTTTCAGACTGACCGGCCGGATTGATGCCATTTATCCGGAAAGGCTGATCAAATACCGCTACACTCGTATCAAGCCGAAAGACCGCCTTAATATATGGTTTCAGCACTTATTCTTGAATAGCCTTGTGGCTGATCACTATCCCCGGATTAGCATGCTCGCGGGCTTGAGCCCTAAAGGCAAGGAACCCCAGTGGGTGGCCTATGAATTTCCACCCGTGGAAAACAGCCAGGAAATTCTTGAAAACCTGGTTGAGAAATATTGGGCAGGGCTGGTAATGCCGCTGCATTTTTTTCCAAGATCCTCATGGGAATACGCACAGTTGGTCTTTGATAAGGGAAAACCCCGGGAGGATGCCATGGAAAAGGCCTATAAAACCTGGATGGGAAATGATTTCACTTCAGGTGAGCGCGATGATGCCTACTATCAACTGTGTTTTGGGAACACGGACCCCCTGGATTCAGAGTTTCAGCATATTGCAGAAGAGGTCTTTGGACCGTTACTGGAACACCAGAAGGAGATCAGCAGAT
>JAIWDV010000248.1:0-3495 GCA_048632525.1 Bacteroidales bacterium
CATCTTAAACTTACCGCTCTGCATAACTCAACTCGCCTTCCTGGCCATGATTGTGCACCCCAATATCTTGTGGTCGACCCTCTGATGGACCATCTCCACATGATGCTGACTTTCCTGCTATATAGGTTGTCAAGTTAATTTATTGAGGAAGTCCTCTTTTTTATTCTTTTTTTATTTAGTTAGTCTTTCGCCTCCGCAATAGCGTTTTTGTTTTCTGTGCGAGAATGGGCCCCCAAGTAGTTCGTCGGAGCACGGGAAACAAAACCGCGGGTTCCTTCCTCTCCATGGTTTTGCTTCCAAGGAAAAGAACAGGTTTTAGATTATTTAAAATTTAGCCCAGATGGAACAACCTTTACCCAGCCTGCTATTCGTGGTCAAAAGCCACAAGAGATTTACTCGTTATAAGGTGTCAGGCGCCGCACCCTATATTCCGAAGTCCTTCCATGAAGGCCACAGGAAATCCTACACGGTCACCTGATTAAATGGGTTTTCTGTTCCAAAAGGAGCAATGATTTTGTTATTGGGTTGTAATCTAAATGTGTTCTTTGATAATTCTAACTGGTCCTTATGGTCAAATGTTATTAAGCAGCTTTCTGAAAATCAAGTTGATAAGGCACCTGGTCAAGGAGTATCCTTCTGATTCGACCGCTAAGGTTTCTGGCTACTGCAACAATGGCCCTTTTGCCACCACGTTTATTCTTGATCTTTTCGTACTTCCGTCCCATTTCTGGATCTTTTCCAATTAGAGTCCAGCAACATTCAACGAGTGTGGTTCTTACCCGACTATTACCGGCGTGCGTAATGTGTCCCATGCGAATATGCTCACCGCTGGAATACTGAGAGGGGGTCAACCCAAGATAAGCTGCAAGCTCATCAGCGGTTTTAAACCGGGTGATGTCCTGTAATTCAACCAGGATTTCTATGGCACTCAAAGGACCGATGCCGGGTGTGGTTGTCAGTAGAGCCACCCGCTGGGCATATTTCTCGTCCTTAGCCAGTTTAAGGACATCCTTGGTGAGTATTTTCTTCTCAGCGTTAAGGTAGTTAAAGAGATCCACCTGGGCCTTAAGAGATCTGTTGAGGGTTTCATGACCGAGATCAAGCTTTAGAAGCCAATTCATGAAAACCCCGGTCCAGTGCTGGGTGCTTTTGAAAGGAATTTCTATACTGTTAAACAATAGAAGGCTTTTTATCTGGCGCATAATATCTGAACGATGGTTAAGGATTTGACGTCGGGTCCTTACTAACTGACGGTGAGCCCTCTCCTGTGGGGAAAGAACCCACACTGCCTTGAGCATATTGCTTTCAAGCAGCCGGGCCAGTTTGAGACTGTCCTTCTTATCTGTCTTTACCTTGTTTCCGCTTTCAGTGGGAATAAGGGATGGAGGTGTGACAATACATTCAATCCCATCATCCGTAAGCCGGTCATACAGATCGAATCCTCCGGGGCCGGCTTCGTAAACAATACGCACGTGATTGCCTTTAAATCGGGACAATATTTTCTTGAAAGAATCGTAGGTCGGCCTTGCAAGAGTTATGGCCAGAACCGTATCTCCTTCAACGCGAGCGGTGATTCTCCAGGATATCTTGTGCATGTCAATACCGATGTTAACTGTTTTACCCTTGAAATTGATCTTGTTTTTCTTTACTTTAGTGGCCATGGGAAGTTCCTCCTTTGTTAAAAGTAGATTTAAATGGGTTAAAAAATACCCCAAGAGGAACTTCCTTACAACCCTGGACCTATTATAGTCTCTATATAACCCATCTGTTGGATTTTCCAGGCAAAAGGTGAGGGTTACGTCTGGCAGCCTTGCACGGATTTGGCGGGTGTGTAAGAGGGTTCATGTAAGCCTCAAATCCGAAGTGCTGGCAAATATTAAGAAATTCTGACCTTTCCTAAGGCGGATTTTTCTTGGCTCACAAGTCGATTCTCATTATACTCCCCTACAAAAAAAGGCGATTTCTTATTACCACACCTCACCCACCCCATGGCCAAAAACATTCTGGTAGTCGACAATAACAGGTTGATCCTGGTAGGAGAAGAAAATGAGTTCTGAATTGGCTTTCTACATGCTTTCAAAAGGTTTGGGAGGGTTGGCAATTTTTCTCTTTGGAATGAAGAGCATGTCCGAAGGGATGAAGGCCGTGGCCGGTCGGCGTATGCGGAGAATAATCGCTTCTGTTACCGATAATCCCTTCATGGCCGTGGCCGCCGGGATTGCCGTTACATTCCTGCTTCAATCCAGTTCGATCACGACCGTACTCGTTGTGGGATTTGTGAACAGCGGCCTCATGATGTTGACCCAGGCCATTGGAGTCATCTTGGGGGCCAATATTGGAACGACTATAACGGGATGGATATTGGCGCTCGAAGTGGGCAAGTACGGCCTTGTCATATTGGCGGCCGGAGTTTTCATGCTGTTTTTTGCAAAGGGCGAGCGCACGCGATTCATCGCTGGGGTGATCATGGGCCTGGGAATGATATTTTACGGTCTGGAGTTGATGAAGGAGGGGTTTAAGCCAATGAGGCAGATGCCCGAATTCGTCGAGTGGTTCAGCTATTTCAATGCAAACAACTATTTCGGAGTCCTGAAATGTGCGCTTGTGGGTTGTGTCCTGACCCTTATCGTTCAATCATCATCCGCCACCCTGGGCATCACCATGGGTCTGGCCGCCACCCAGGTGATCCCTTTTGAAACCGCTGCAGCATTGGTGTTGGGTGAAAACCTTGGAACAACCGTCACGGCTCTTTTTGCCTCTATTGGGGCGAAGCCAAACGCTAAGCGAGCTGCCTACAGCCATGTCCTTTTGAATTTTTTGGGTGTGGCATGGATCACAGCGGTCTTTCCTGTTTATATGGACATTCTCGAACGTATTTTGACCTTGGCCAGTAGTCTTTTGGGGATGCCCGTAAACGTAATGACGAAGATCGCACTGGTACACACCGGGTTCAATCTCTTAAATACCTTTCTTTTTCTTCCGCTCATTCCCCTTCTCGCCTGGGTGGTTACAAAGATTGTACCGGATAAAGTCGATACGGCCGACATCTCCAAACCAAAGTTCATAAACGATCAAGTTTTAAATAGCCCTGACATCGCCCTCGATCTCCTGGAAAGGGAACAAAACCATCTTATTAAAACCCTTCAGGGCCACGTTGAAGTTATTCGGAAGCAGAATGCGGCCGCGCACCTGTCAAGACTGCACCTTGCCCTTTTGGGGGTTTTCAAAGAGGTTGAAGACTTTTCTGCAGAGCTGGTGGATAAGAAATTGTCTCTGGATCTGTCTGAGCGTGTCCTGCAGGCCGTCAATCGTCAAGGCCTTATCGTATCCGTTGAAAACAGCCTGTTCCAGTTGGGAGATTATCTGACCCGGTTACCCTCTCCAGATGCTCTGAACCGGCAGGCGGACAATTTCATTGAAGGGCTGGATGCTATTCTCAAAACAGCAACGGACGTCATTGAATCTTCCGATCCCAACGATGTTGATATCCTGCTT
>JAIWDV010000249.1:0-3485 GCA_048632525.1 Bacteroidales bacterium
CGATTGATGTTGAGGCTGATGGTATTGATTTTTTTGCCTTTACCGGACACAAGGGCCTCTTAGGTCCACAGGGAACAGGTGGCCTATATATACGGGAAGGCCTGAACGTCCGCCCTTTAAAGCGAGGTGGCACAGGGAGCATTTCTGAAAAATTCCAGCAACCGGACTTTTTACCCGATGCCCTTGAAAGTGGGACCCAGAATAACGTTGGTATTGCCGGGCTTGGAGCGGGGGTCGATTTCATCCTGAATGAGGGAGTTAACAGAATAAGGACACACGAGAAAGGCCTCACCTCAGCCCTGCTTAAGGCCCTGCACGATGTCCCTGGTCTCACAATTTACGGGCCACTTGACGCTGAACTTCAGACGGCTACTATCTCTTTGACGTTTGACAGCATTTTGCCGACCGGGCCTGACCACGAATTAGGGGGTTGTGGATCAATCAACCTGGCATGGATGGAGGAGGGTATCCCTTTAGACGCTGCCGGTGATATGCTAAATAGTGAATACGATATCTTTGTGCGGATAGGCCTGCATTGTGCCCCCCTTGCACACAAGACCCTGGGGACTTTTCCTGAGGGAACAGTTCGTATAAGCATGGGATATTTCAACACATTACAGGATATGCAATTCGCTGCGAAGGCAATCCGCAACATTGCCGAAAAATGATTCTACTCAGGCGGATAGGGATAAACAAACATGGCTTCTTTACGTCTAAAACAGATCCTGTCTTCTTGTCACTGCCTTAAATCGAGCCTGTATGGCAGGATCGGCACATTTTTTAATCTCCTCCACGTAATCCCCTGTTCTGAATTGTCTGATGTGCCCCTGATCGATTTTGTAAAGTATATCGTTTCTGTCCCGGTCACGCTCAGGTGTTCTTTCTATAAAATCGTGAAGCAGGGCAGATTTCCTTATTTTTTCAGTGTCAGTCATGGGCAGTTTGTTTAAGACTCTTATGTAACCAGGAAGCGCATAATCAGGCAGCTCTGTTTTGCAGAATTTGAAAAATTCATCTATTTCAAAAGAATCCGGGTTGTCAGCTTCTATAATATAAACGGGGTTGTCATTTTCTGTGCTGTCCACATGAGGGATACCTATAACCGTGCCGTTCAATACCTTTTTAAAATTGGCGATGATATCTTCAACAAATGTGGTTGAAAAATTCTCGCCTTTTGATCGCAGCCTGTCGGTTCCTGTACGGCCCAAAAAGATTAAATAACGCTTGCCCCTTATCTCGACGGCGGCCCCAAGGTCCCCCATGTGGTAGTATCCATTTTTGTCAACCTTTGCTGCGCTTTCCTGCGGCAAATTGTAGTATCCGGTGAACGCAGACGCTCCCAGCGATTTCTGGCTGACTACTATCTCGCCAACGGCCCGATCAAAGTTCATGATTTGGTCTTTATCATTTATATTTGCAAGCTCACATTCAAGACCTTTATCCTCATCAAGTATCTTGATATCCTTTCCAGGAAGGTATTCCCCCACACAATACCGAGGCGTATCCGGGCTTACAACTGCTATGGCCCCTACTTCGGTCGAACCAAAGGCCTCTATAAAACTATCTATATCGAATATCTTCGAAAATACATTTCTATTTTGGATGTTAGTACCAGTGCTGATAACAACCCTTAACGGAAGGTGGGAGTAATCCACATCATTACCCAGCACATTAACGACATACATGACAGGGTCTCCAACGCTGTTCCATATTGTGGCTCCTACCTCCTCTATGTCTTTAACGAAGTTAGTGGAGCTGAATCTTCTTCTTATCAGAACTTTGGCACCGTTAAGCAATGCAGGCATTAGATTCAAATAAAGGGAGTTTGAATGATTCAATGGCATGCAAATATACCCAACGTCATTTTCAGTATATTTCAGCATACCGGTAGATACGACGCCGACATCGAATAACTTTTTCCAGGGAACCTCGATGCCCTTTGGAGCGCCTGTGGTTCCGGAGGTGAAGATGATAACGCCTGGGGAGTCAGAATCTAATGGTACCGGAGTAAAGTCTGAACCAGTATGTTGTTCAAGCCTTTCGCCTATTGTTGAAATAGATCCAGGATGATCGTTTTTCTGTTTCTTCCTTGCAATAATGTATTTTTGATCCAGGGTAGAAAAACCATATTTTTTTTGGGCAACAATTACATTTTCAAGAAAAGTCTTTCCGGTTTTCGGCTGTTGCACTTCATCTACAAACAGGACATCGATCTCCATGTTATTAATATCAACTGCAAGTTTTTCTCCGATTTGAGCATTGTTTAACCCGACTAATGTTGAATTGGTAAACGCGCAGCCACCAAGCAAATAAATCACTTCCGGGGTGTTTTGCATAAAAAACCCGATATGGAATCGATCGGCATCCGTTTTACCTTTCTCCCTCTTTATTTCCTGGATCAATGCCGCATAATTTATTGACTTGTCATAGAATTGTTTGAAGGAGACTGCCTGAATATTTTCATCCTCATCCCTATACATAAAGATAGTTCTGTCTTTTTTATTTCCCCCATACCCATAGAATTTAATAACTTCAGCCACATTCATGCCAATTACTTCATCCAATGCCATGATTATTTTCCCCTAAATTGACTACATTTTTTAGCGGTTTTCCTTCTCGCAACCGCTCAATGTTATCAGCCACGGCCCGACCGAGAGCGTCGAATGACTGCTTCGTAACTCCGGCCGTATGAGGTGTGATCACAACCCGATCATGATTCAACAAAGGGTGATCTTTTTTTGGCGGCTCTTCAATCAGAACATCCAGGCCCGCCCCGGCAATGGTGCCGCTGTTCACGGCAGAAAGCAGGTCGCCCTCATCAACAATAGGGCCGCGGCTTATATTGATTACATAGGCTGTGGACTTCATCCGCTTGAAAACCGAATGATTGAGCATGCCACGCGTCTGCGGCATGAGAGTTACACTCGAAATAACAAAGTCGGCAAAAGGCAGCATTTCGCCCAGACTGTCCGGGCCAGCAATCCGGCTTAGGCCCATCTCCTCTGCCAGGGAGGTATCGGGTATGGCATCGGTGGCCATAACGTTCATTCCCAGGGCTACCAGGCGCCGGGCAAGGGCGCGACCCACGGCGCCAAGCCCGATTATCAGGGCCGTGAGGTTGATTAGTGCCTCTCCCCGTGGACGGCCCCATTCTCCCTGGGCAAGTCTCTTTTGCGCAGTCTTGAAAAGCCGTGCGCATGCCATCATCAGAAAAACGCCTCCTTCGGCTGTACACTCGGCATGGATCGGGGCCTGATGACCGGGGACATTGGCAACGGGAATCCCCCTCGCCGTGGCGGCCGGAATATCCACGCCTTCCAGGCCGACCCCAAATTGTTGAATCAACAGCAGATCAGGGGCCGAGTTAATAATCTCGGAATTAATCCTGGCCATGGCCGGGATCAGGACTTCAGCCCAGGACGCCTCTGCCGCAACCTCGGTTTGCCGGCAGACATGAACGTCATCTTCGGGCAGCATGCGATTGA
>JAIWDV010000250.1:0-3476 GCA_048632525.1 Bacteroidales bacterium
TGTTTAAATCTTCTCCAAGCAACAACCAATCCGCTGATCAACAACGCCGATAAAAATGCAGCCATCACGTATGCATGATAAGAGGTACTCTCCAGAAATTGTGCTTGGACGAACTTGATGAGCGTAGAATGCATACCAAAGGCGACGAAAAGGGCGAAAGGAAGCATGTTTATTGCGTGCAGTGGATGTGTTGTTTCTGTGTACCCTAAACCACTTAGGTAAAGAGCCATTAGCGCAGCTAGTATCCCTATTATCTTAATTGTCGTAACTATGTCATCATACAGAAAGAAAGCTATGATAGTCGGGATGGCCACTGAGAGTCGAGTGGCTAAGCTGGCGATTGCGACGCCCTGCTTTTCAGTTGTCCGCCCCATCAAGAATAAACAGACCACAAATATACCCCCCTGTAAAACCGAAAAGGGATACCAGGCCTGCACAAACATAGAATGTATAGAGATTGACTCAATGGAAGAGCTATAACCAATGACTACACACACAGCATAATTAGTGACTATCGCACTTAAAAGGTCAATACGCAAACGTGCAAATGCTTTAAACAACAAGTGATTCATTGTTGAAAAAACAATAGCGAAAATCAAAAATATCATGTATTACTTCCAAAAACTTAGAAAAGGAAATAGTAGTGTAGAGCTATTCTTAAACACCATACATGCCAATCTTTTCATCTGAAAAAGAAAATGGGTTACACAAGAATTTATTACGACTCTTTTCGTTTCCTGAACGCTAACGACAAGTTCAGTTGCTCCCAAAGTGTAGCAACTTTGTGGTATAAATGGAGCGACAGCGGAATGACCGCAAAGATGCGGAGCTTTGGGAGTCAACTGGAACGCCTTGTTGTGTGCCGGGCTTGGCCCGGCTGCTATATGGTGATGTCAGGTAAGATAATGACACAATTACCTGGCAAAGTCCAGACCCAGCCTGATGGAGGCGAAGGGTAGCCGAAGGCAAGGGTGTTACAGTAATGTGCGCCTGAAGGAAGCCGGAGGCAAAAGCGCGGGTTGACGTACAGGTATGCCCCGTACCTGAAAGGGTAGAGGGCAGGCAGATTTGAGGCGGGGTAAGGCCGGGACGAGTCCGCAACACAGGATAAAGTCCTCTATCCATCACATGGCCAAGCCACGTATATCTGACGATCGTGCGCTGAAAGTAGCCGAGGAGTACCCCGGGAGGCCCACTGCGTCTCGAAATCGATTTCCGTTGCAGATATACCGGATTATAGGGAAACCGGTTGAACAAAACCCCGGCATGGATGAATCATCACATCCGAACCATCCATGAGCCTGCTTCTTTATAGGGGAGGAACACAAAGAAAGGGGATGTGATGACAGTTATCGAGGCCGAGTGAGCGAACCGCAAGGGGAGATTAGCGCGTAGTGGGAGTCAGCAGAGGGCATATTAAGTCCTGGGTGAAAGTTACCAAGGACCAAGGCCCAAACGGTGCCACCTGCCGAATGGCAGGGGTAAATGAGAGTGGTTAGTAGGAAGGAGCTTCTAATGAATTCATTGCGGCAGTGGAAACAGCTTGAGCTGTACTCGGAATACCCTCGCCAAACGGCATCCAGGGATACGAGTTCCGAAGAGTTCATTGCGTCGCGCCTATCTGAAAGCCCGGCAGGTCAGATTCGGCTCATGGAGTCAATCCTTGAGCGGAACAACATGAACCGCGCTGTAAAGCGGGTGATCAAGAACAAAGGTGCCCCAGGAGTGGATGGTATGACTGTCCGCAAGATAAAGAGGTATCTTAAACGACATTGGACAAAGATCCGAAAAGCACTGCTCAATGGGACATACTTGCCCATGCCTGTAAGACAGAAGGAAATTCCAAAGCCAGGCGGAGGAATCCGCTTGTTAGGGATACCAACTGTGCTGGACAGGGTAATACAGCAGGCTGTGACACAGGTCTTGACTCGGATTTGGGACCATACCTTCTCAGAAATGAGTTTCGGATTCCGGCCTAAGCGCTCCCAACATGACGCAATACGTCAATACAGGGAGCATGTGCGGTCCGGGTTAAGGTATGTGGTAGATATTGATCTATCCAAATTTTTCGATCGAGTCAATCATGACCGGCTTATGTCTACGCTGGCCACCCGGATCAAGGACAAGTGGGTATTAAAACTCATTCGCAGTTTCCTTACATCCGGAGTTATGATCGGTGGTCTTGAGCAGCCAACGGAAGAGGGAACTCCCCAGGGGGGACCGCTATCTCCGTTACTCTCCAATATCGTTCTTGATGAACTTGATAAAGAGCTTGAAAAGCGTGGCTTGTGCTTTGTGCGCTATGCAGATGACTGTGTCATATTTGTCAGAAGCAAGCGAGCAGGGAACCGAGTGATGGAAAGCATCGGGCGCTTTATTGAAAAGAAACTGCGACTAAAGGTAAACAGAGAGAAAAGCGCTGTAGGTCGTCCGTGGTCGAGTAAATATCTTGGGTTCTGTTTGACCAATTCAAGCAAGAACCCGAAGATCCGCATCCATTGGAAGACGATCAAGCGGTTTAGAGAACGGGTCCGGGAAATCACGGCCCGTCGCCGCGGGCGCAGTATCTCTCAGGTGATTTACGAACTGAAGGAGTATATGTATGGTTGGTGGAATTACTATGGAATTACAGAATCCTTCAACCGACTCCGTCCTTTATCCCATTGGGTCAGACGTCGTCTGAGGGCGGTGATATGGAAACACTGGAAGAATCGTAGAACCCGCGTAAGAGAACTCCTCAAGAGAGGAGTCTCCAAAGCCTTTGCTGTTACCACTGGGTGCTCACGTAAAGGCCCATGGCGGATTAGTCACGTCAAGTGGGTTAATATTGCCTTACCGGATGCCTACTTCAAATCACTCGGTCTTTCGTTCCCCTGGACCTGATTTCCTGCCTTGATCAACCGAATCGCGCAGTACGGACCCGTATGCTGCGTGGTGTGGGAGGGGGGAGCTGCGAGGCTCCTCTCTATCCCGATATGCCTTTGGTCAATTTATATTTTTCTAATTCTGATTCTACTTGGCGAAATTACTGTAAAATTTCCCATTATTTCATTTTCATGATTGATAATGGTAGAAGAGACTATATTTGCCTTTAATTTTGTGCTCAAACCAGATAAACGGACCAAAATAACTCCATAAGAAACGAGATACTGACGAAATACTAATTCGCCGAAATCCTTATCTGAAGTTATTAAAGGAGCAGACTCATTGTTTGCAATTTGGAGCACCTCATCATCAGATATAGATGGCGCCATTTCTGCTACATACCATACAAAATGACCGTCATCACGCAATCGTTCAACAATTTGTCTGTCAACACTTTCATCCGCAACAAAATTCATGCTGTTGCCTCTTCAACAGGGTATACTACATCTGCTTTCAAAGCCTCAGCAGCAAATGCGCATGATGCTTGTATTGCTTCATGTGTTAACCGTGGGTGTTCATTCAAAATTTGATCTACAGATTCACCGGCCGCT
>JAIWDV010000251.1:0-3448 GCA_048632525.1 Bacteroidales bacterium
AATAAACTGGGTTTATTATGGTTTTCTGGAAAAGGTTTATGAGAATGCAATGATGATAGAACTTAATTTTGGCACTAAACCGGAAGTTAAACGTAAGGCATTTGATAATTTGAGGAAATAGTTTTCTGCGTAAATCTGCGTAAATCTGCGTCCTAAATAGGTAGAAGTTATACGTTATATACAATATAAAAATCTTTCAAACTCTACTTTTCACAAGTTCCAGAAGCGAAAACCACCCCTTAGGATCGGTAAACCACTGCTCGACTGACAACCCTGCTTCAGAAAACATTTTTATTGCGCTCTCTTTGCTGAACTTCCGGCAAATCTCAGTGTGGATGGTCTCACCTTCTTCGAACGGTACCGATAGATTCAAATCCTTTATCTCCACCGATGTCCTCTGGTTTGCCTGCAAGTGTATCTCCACTTGCTCTTTCTCTTCGTTATAGAATGCAACATGGTCAAAGGCGGATACGTCAAAATCAGCATTCAATTCTCGGTTAATCACATGCAAAACATTCTTATTAAATTCACTGGTAACGCCTTGCGAGTCATTATAAGCTGCCTCCAGAACAGTTTTTTGCTTTATCATATCAAGACCAATCAGAAAACGATCTCCCGGCTTCATCGAATTCGCAACCGTTCGGAGAAAAATTTGACTTGCCTCTTCACTAAAGTTCCCAATCGAACTACCGAGAAAAATGATCAATCTGGAGAAGTCGCTGGGTATTACATTCATGTGCCGAGTGTAATCAGCAATGATGCCCAGTACCTTCAACTTCTGGTATTTATTAATCAAATCCACTGACGCGGCTACAAGTGCGGACTCACTGACATCTACCGGAACATATCGCATGTTTTCCCCCTGCGGCTCTTTCGCAGCATCCATGAGTTTGCATATCTTCCAGTTCGCTCCCGAACCCAGTTCGACCAGATCGCCACTTTCAAACGGCTCCATAATTACTGCACTCGCATCTTTTAAGATGGAAAGCTCAGTGCAAGTCTGGTAGTATTCGGGAAGTTTGCATATCTGTTTGTACAGAATTGAGCCGCGCTCATCATAAAAATATTTACTTGGTATAAATTTCTGATCGGCCGTTAAACCGGTAAAAATATCTTTGCTCATTTCATTGCTAAACGAATCAGTCAAATAATTGCGGATCTCAAGTCTTGAGCTTTTGAATGATTGCTGATGTTCCATTGTTACTTTCCTATTTTTTTTCATTTTTTTGAGCACATCACACAATAACGCTTTATAAACAGGGAACCCAGAAATCGGGTCGTACTGCTGCAGATCTGTCAACTCGTTGATATTGCCTTCCTGCCACGCTTTCGGTCCCACGTGACAACCACCACCCATGTTTGCCTCCACTGCGCCCTTTACGATGCTATCCGTAACGATAGCGCGCAGAGTAATCTGCCCCCGGGACGTCTTGATGTGGACGAGATCACCATTTTTAATGCCTCGTGCTCGGGCATCGCTTACGTTTATTGTAACAGTCGGCTCCGGGCGCTCTTTCAGCAGGCTTGCAATGCCATGATGCTGTGCATGAAAATCGGTGGTCACCCGCGCGCCGGAATTAAATACCAGCGGGAACTTTTTTGCCTTCTCCGGTTGCGAAAGTGGGCTCTCCTGCGGCTCTGTATAAACCGGCAGCGGGTCATATCCATGTTCTTCAAGAATGGTCGAGGCAATCTCAAACTTACCGGAAGGGGTGTCAAAGCCAGGTTTACCGTCTGGTCGCAGCAGTCCTTTTTCCCATTTTTTGTATTGCATCTTTACGGTTTGCGACTGTACTGTACCCCCTGCTTTATGTACATTTTCAAGCGTAAATCCCGAGCCTTTTAGCACGTGGCGTAACAATTCCTCTTCGTTTTGTGGATAAAGATGACCATAGCCAAGGAGACGAGCAAGCTCCGATAGTATGAAGAAATCGCTCCTGGCCTCACCGATCGGTTCTATTACCTTTTCCCGGATTTTAAAAATGGAGCCATATACCATGTATGACTGTATTTCATAGTAGGTTGTTGCCGGGAGCACGATATCGGCATAGGCTGCATCTGCGGTTAGCTGACGGTCTATACAGACGAAGAAATCCAGGGCTTCAAGTGTCTTTCGCCAGATATCTGATTGCGGCCAAGAGGTAATAATAGATGCGCCCAGGCTAATGAGGAGGCGGATGGGATAGGGCTTCTTTTTCAGCACAGCCTCAGGGAGAATATTGGCATGGAACTCCCCTCTATACTTTGTATATATGGGGAAATTATTGTACCCGGCTGCCTTTCTTGTATTCGGGTTGGGTATGAGCCCTTCACGATTGATGGGAAACTTGTTCTGGGACATACTGAAACAGAATCCACCGGGAACATCAATCTGGCCCGCCAGAGCCCACAGTATCATTGTCGCGCGAATTGCCTGCACAGCTCCGTCACTATACTCCAGGCCGCTGTACATGACGGGAGCAACACCACTCGTAGTTGCGATTCTCCTTGCAAGAGACCTGACCGTTTCAGCCGGAACGCCGGTGATACCTTCTACAACCTCGGGCCGAAAGTGCTGAACATAGCGGTTAAAATCATCAAAACCTACGGTCCATCTCTGGACAAATTCCTCGTCGTAGAGTTCCTCCTCAATAATGACATTGCACAGCCCCAGAGCCAGCGCTCCGTCCGTGCCGGGACGAATTGGAACCCATTCCGCATTTGAGTATTTGGCCATCACCGTTTTTCGCGGGTCAATCACCACTATCTGAGCTCCTCGCCTGTGTGCATCCTCAATCCTATAAAAGTCGTGGGGAGGGCAGTGCGCTGCCGGATTCTTTCCCCAAATCACGATGAGTTTGGCGTTTTCTATATCCGAGAACATGTTAATGAACATACCGCCCATCGTAACATGGGGCGCTATCATCGCAAATGATACATAACAAAGAGCACCCACCCCGAGGGTATTAGGCGATCCAAAAGGAAATAAAACGCTCGCTGCGGAAGAAACCGCTACGCCCTCGGGCTGATAGAGGTCGCAAAAAGCCGACTCAAAGCTTCCACTGCCAGTATAAATAGCGGTTGCCTCGGGGCCCGATTCCTGCTTTATTTGATGGAGTTTTTTTACTATCGTTTCATACGCTTCATCCCAGGTAATTCGCTCGAACTCATAGGTGCCCTTGGGACCTTTGCGTTTCATCGGGTAGAGGAGGCGATCCTTGGAATATACAATGTCACGCGAATTCTCGCCCACTTTGCATATTGCTCCAAGACTTGAAGTCTCATCTGCGCGGACACTCTGGATTTTCCCATCATTGTCATAAGTAACAATGATCCAGCACCCGGCGGCGCAGATTCCGCATATAGCCCGCTTTTCGTTGTTCTCAGTGTTTACCACAATTATACCTATCGTCTCCTGCCAATTGTCACCGCAATATCTTTCAAAATATGCCATTGAGAAAGTGCTCCA
>JAIWDV010000252.1:0-3403 GCA_048632525.1 Bacteroidales bacterium
ATTTCCAGGGTTCTGGCGGGGGAACCCCTTTCCGCGGCTGTTATCGGAGAAGGTACGTTTACTCCAATGGTAGGCGCGATGGTGAAAATCGGCGAACACTCCGGACTTCTGGACAAAGCCATGGTAACGGTTGCAGAGCTTCATGAAAAAGCACTTGCAAACAAGATTGCAAGGATGGGCGCCATGATTGAGCCCGTGCTTATTATTGTCCTGGGCAGTATTGTCGGATTTGTGGCCTGGGGCTTGATTGCAGGGATGCTGTCCATGTATGGGAAAGCGTAAAGGATTGATCCCCTCTTGTTAGGGGACTTGAGAACTACCTGAGCGATTATAATTATTCACAGTATAACTCTGGAGGAAGTAGAAAACATGAAAAAGTTGGCAGTTGTAATTATGTTCCTGATTTTTTGCTGCGGTTGTTCGTCCGAGAAAGCGGAAAATACGATTGCTCGGTTCGAGGGTGGAAATATTACAAAAGAGGATCTGTCAGCCCATTATAAAAAGCTGAAGATGGAGAGCAGGTACAGGAATAATCCCGAACAATTGACCCCTGCATTTGTTTTTGACCACGCCCTGAACATGGAAATGATTATCGCTAAAGGCCTGAAAGAAAAGCTGCATCTTGATCCCTGGATCAGGCAAGAGATTCATGGCTTTATGTCCGATCTGTTTCTCAAAGTAATGCAGAACAGACTCGTCCCTGAGATAGATAAGGAAAATATTACCGAAGAAGAGATGAGGCAGTTTTACGAGGAGCATAAAGAGAACTATCTAAAAAAGGCGCTGTACAGGATAAAGATGGTGAAAATCGATGACAAAGAAAAAGCAGAGTCTATTGTGTTCGAGATAAGGGAAAGCCGGATTGCATTTGAAGACGCTGCAAGAAAGTACTCAACAGATGAAAAATCCAAGGAAAATGATGGCTTTATCGGAACAAGAAGTCTTAACAAATTTCGTGGCAACTGGCGGCCGGCGATTGAGAACTTAAAATTAAATGTAGTGTCTGATCCGGTGAAGATTGATGAGGATTACTATATCTTCAAACTTATCAAAAAAATCGAACCTTATCAGTACACCTATGAAGAAAAAAGCGCTTACATAAAAAATGATGTGTTGTACGACAAATACAGGAAGGAATGGGAAAAAACCTATGACAGGCTGAAAGAGGAATTCGAGGTTAAGATTGATGAAGAAAAGCTGCGGGAATTTTGCATTGAGGGATTAGGGTCGATGAATAGGGAAAATTCAGCGGTTTAGCCTTATGATTGAAATTATTAGAAGGCTGTTGATCGCAGGTATTGCCCTGGGCGCTATTGCAGGAAATTCGGATGAAATAGAAAAATTCTTCGATGATACTGTTGCTGTCACACAGCAGATTGCCACGGCCGGAGACATGCGAAGTATAAGTATTATGCTTGATTATGAATTCATGCGCAGGGGCCGCTATCCCAAAACTGAACATTTTGAAAGATGGATGGAAAAAAACTTCAAGGAGAATGAGCTTAAACCATTGACCACTGACCATTGGGGAAACGAGTTCGTCTATACAGCAACCAAAAATCAAAAAAGATGCACACTCGTCAGTTGCGGGCCTGATGGAATAGAAGAGACAGAAGACGATATCAAGATCACAGGACCATGAGTTAAGAGGTTGAAGGTTGAAGGCAAGAGGAATAGAATACCACGAAGTGCACGAAGATCACGAAGAACTAAGAAGATAACAAGGTTTACTTCATACTCTTCGTGTGCTTCGCGGTGAATAACGGGTTACAAGTAACGGGCAAAGAGTAATAAAAGGGAGGATTTAGTGAAAGAGAATAGATCAAAAAAAGTAATAGCTCTGATAGTTATTCTATTATTTACTTTAATCTTTTCCTCAATATGTTCAGCAGATACCTTAAACTCAACGGCAAATCTTACCTCAAACCAGGTTGAGCGTCTGGCTGCGGAGTGGTTCAAGATGGCTTATGATGAACAGTGTAAAAGTAGTCCTGATCTTGATTTGGTTGTCAGGTATTACAGAAAGGTCATAGAACTGAGACCTGATTATGCTGGAGCCTATAACAATATGGGGATTGTTTATGCGAGGCAAACCCGCTATAATAAAGCTATCTCTGCATATCAGAAAGCTATAGAATTGAGGCCTGACTATGCTAAAGCTTACTATAATCTGGAGCTGGCATATGAAAAACAAGGACAAATCTCAAAAGCTGTCCACGCTCATGAAATGTATCTGAAAATGAGCAAGAAGAAGCAGCCTTCTTTGGGATTTTTTACAAGATTGGGACTTGAGACCCGATATATCAGGGGAGACACCACTTATCATATAAGTTTTGATAACCCTCCAGACTATGGGGGACATTGCGAAAGTGAGTTGGAATTTCCTCTGGATAATTTTATGGCAGGTATAAATTTAATCATCGGATTCAGGTGTAAAGACAATAGCGTCGGTCGATTAAATTTTACCTTGCTGGGTACTGCTAATAGCGATGCCGGAACCATGAAAGATTCAGATTGGATTGAAAATGATAGACCAGCATATATAGAGATTCTTGGAGAGGATCCCGGAGCTGGATATACCAACCCGGGCAAAGATCTGTATACTGAATCGGATGCCAACTTAAAGGGAAGTATCTTTGATATAAATTATGTACATAGCTTCAGCATTAACAAAATATGGTCTCTCGGGCCTATGATAGGCTACAGGTATCAAAAGTTTGAGTATGACATATATCACTATAAAGGAACTTACTGGGATGTGCCGGTATCCGGGACAGGTAAAGTTCTTGATTATGAAATTAAATATAACATTCCGTATATAGGTTTTAGTTCTGATTTGCTGTTTGGCAAAGATGACCAATTTAAATTGAATCTTGCTTTTGGCTATTCCGATTGGGCAGAGGCAAAAGATAAAGATAATCATCTGTTACGTGGGTTATATCTTGAGAATGATTGTACAGGTGAAGCGTATTTGATCGGCCTTAACGGGGATTGGAAATTTTGGCCAAGGTGGATTCTTGGCTTTGGGGCAGAATATGTAGATATTGATACCAAAGGAGTGCAATATCAGCATTTTTATGATCCGATTTTTGGTGAAGTCACGGCTGAGGTAGCCAGTGAGACAACTTCTTCTTACTGGTCGTGCATACTAAGAATCTCACGCGAATTCTAAGGCAAAGCAGAGGGAAATTATGGAAAAAGTAAAAAATGCACGCAGAAAGTATATTTTAAACAAGCCCTTCCAGTTCGGATACGTAACTATACTTATTCTCTTGCAACTTTGTGTCGCTGTATCGGTAGGACTTGTGATTTCTTATCTTTATCTTTTTGTCTTTAATCACGGGAATCTCACTATTCAGCACAATTACGATCTTTTCCTCCAGTGGGCAATTGTGCTTGGGAC
>JAIWDV010000253.1:0-3391 GCA_048632525.1 Bacteroidales bacterium
TTCCTCACTTCCGATGAATACAATTGCCTGATCCTCCACTTCAGTCGACAGACTCAGGATATTGAGGGGCTGAGAAACCTCATTATCATCATGCTTTTGGGTATGCTGGGGCTGCGGACATCGACCCTGATCGCTATAAACGTTGAAGATATAGATTTAACCTGCGGATTGGTATGGATCAGGGAAAAGGGTCGGCGCCAGCGCAACCTGATTCTTCCTAAAAGCCTTTGTAAAATCATAAACAAGTATTTGCAACTAATAAGACGTAAAAGCGGCCCTCTTCTGATATCCAAACGTAAGCGTCGCATCTCCCCGCGAACCTTGCAAGATATCTTCCGCACCGCCGCCGATCAAAACGGCATCGATAAAAAGCTCCACGCCCGGCTCTTTCGGCATACGGCAGCAACCCATCTTAACAAGGTGGCCGGTGTCGAGATAACGCAACATGTGCTTGGCCACAGCCGGAGGGCGAATACATTAAAATACGCCCATTTGAATCCCGACAAGTATGCCGTTTATATGAAACAACACCCTTTTATGAAAAAGGAGACACTATGATTGCCCTTATAGACCAGTATCAAAAAGAGCTTTTAAAGGTTAACGGCTTTGCTGCTTCAACCGTTGAGACCTATACAATCAGCATCAAAGCCTTTTGCAGTTTTGCCAGAAATCAGCTTGAAATGAATCCAGTCAAGGTAAAAGGCCCACAACTGCTTAAATGGATCTTGTATCTGAAAAACACCGGCATCGGACACAGCCGAATCGAAAACCATCATTATGCGCTAAAAAGCTTTTTTGCTTTCGTGAAAAAAACCGGCATAATCAATACCAATCCCGCCGAAGCCCTGCCACTTTTGATTATCCGCAGACGGCAGGTCACAAAACCCATATCAACCCAAGACGCTTTTAAACTGCTCGATTCCTTTGATCAAAGCTCCTGGCATGGTCTGCGAAATTATACCATGGTCTCTGTTTTCTGGGCGCTGGGCTTAAGAACCAGTGAATTGACCGGATTGAAAGTGCGCAGCTTTGAAACCGGTCACGGAAAACGCATCGGCCTGTTGCGGGTTCGTGGCAAGAACAAAAAGCAACGCGCACTGTTTGTCGCAGATAGACTCTTCGACCAACTCCTGCGTTATCTTGCGCACCCCAAATCGCCCCGGAAAAAATTATCTCCTTTGTTTCCGGCAGACACCAAAACAACGGCTATTTCAAATAACCGTGTACAGCGCATTGTCAAAGATCAGGCAAAAAAGGCAGGCATCAAGGCCGATGTGACACCTCGCGTGCTTAGGCACTCTTTTGCCACCGAGATGTATCACCAGAATGTCCCTCTATCCGACATACAGGCTATGATGGGACACGACTCCATTGCCGATACTTCCATCTATATCCACGTATCGGATAAACTGAAACAGCTGGCACTCGACAGCATCCTAATCTCAAGGAGGTTCTCATGGCAGTAATCCCCAAAAAATTCTTCAGCCACTTTGATGACTTTTTCGATTACCGCAGGGAAATCTATGAAATCAGCGAGCAAACTGTTAAGAGCAATCGTGTTGATCTGGGTCTGTTTAAAAACTTTATCTGCTCGCAGAACGTAAAAACTATAGATGGACCGGCGGTGATAAACTACCAGTACTATCTGAAAAAGCAGCGTCAAAATTGCGGCGCCTCAATCAACCGCAAGATTTTTGCCCTCAGAAGCTATGGAAACTTTTTAAAGCTGTATGATCTCCCCTGCGCCGATGCACTGCCGTTTTATGACGTGCTGAAAATACGGCAGGGTTATCGCAAACGACCCAGTGCCTTAACACCGCAGCAGATCAGCCTTTTGTTTAAAGCCATCGATATCGAGACAATCCTGGGCATCCGCGATTACGCCATCTATGCCTTGATGTATCAACTCGGCCTGAGGGTCGGTGAGGTCCATGCGCTTAACCTTGTCAATCTTGATATTAAAAGTAAAAAGATCTCGGTGATCGGAAAAGGCAGAAAGCCCCGAACCCTGCACATGAACGATGAGCTAATCGAAATCCTGTGCCAATACCTTGCTGTGCGGGATCAGTTTTATAACAGTTGGCTTACACCGGCGTTGTTTGTCTCAAAAAAGGGTAACCGTCTGGCAATACGCACCATGGAAGATAATTTTAAAAAGGTCCTGCTTTGCTCTTCTTTAAGCGTTCCTTTTAATGTTACCTGCCATACCCTGCGACACAGTATGGCTTCTCATCTTAACGATAAAGACGTTGATATCCTGGTCATACAGAGCATTCTCGGGCATTCTTCTACTCGAAGTACTGAACCCTATATCCACCCTTCTGCCGACAGAATCCGAAAGGCTATGGAGAAACTGCCCGGTGTTAAATTTGTCAAAGAACTATTGCGAAAAGGAGAACTGAATTTGCGCTTCCAAAAACCTTTCAGACCTAAAAGAGAATAGTACGTCTTCTATGTCATTTACTTCTATTTGTTCTCTTATTAACCGTTTTCTATAACGGCACAGGAAAAGTGTTTTCAAATTATCTTTTACTATTATTGCTGGTAAATAATTTTCTTGAGGTATTCGCAGTATTAAGGCATAATACTAAAAAGAGTTTCTCTTCATCATGCTTCATCATAAAAATGCCATCCTAATTGCGCCTAACTTTGCAACTCACTGCGGGGTTCGTTGAACTCAGCGGCGCAAAGGGTGGAGGGAGCGCAACGACCGGAACCCTTTGCGTCCGAGTGCGGTGCCAGGTTGTGCGACCATTCAATAGTGTATTAGTCTATGCTATTGATCAAACGCAGATCAATCAAAACCCATAGCAACCCCAAGGCATTATTCATCGCATAGCGCCTGAGCGCTCCCTCGCCGATTTCGTCCAGCTTTGTTTTTCTGTCATCACTATAGTCAGAGATACCGCGAATAATCAGTGAACTGATGGTACGCTTATGGGCAGCATTTAAAACACCTGCCGACTCCATTTCCAAAGCCACGAACTTACGATCCCTCCTATCCTTTAACCATTGCACAAACTGATTAGCAGCTCCGACAGTGGGGCCTGATGCCATATGCCCCGTTTGGATTGACGGAACTTCCCTTATCAGCAACTCGCGCATTAGTCTCTCTGTTGAAATGGATCCAATCCATTCCATCAACCTCTGCTTTCCCTCTTCCTCCCAACTTCGAGTGGCTTCCGGGTGTGCAAACTTCAAGTTCATGGCGTGAGCCACATAGGTTGGATCACTTTTGTAGGGATTACCACTGAATTGAAAATCCCAACCTTGTTTATCTTCAGTTTCAATAGCTTTGCTTGACGCCAGATATTCATCTGTCTGATCGGCGACTACCACATCACCAACCAAGACATCTTTGTCCATTGACCCCGCAATACCTATACTCACG
>JAIWDV010000254.1:0-3374 GCA_048632525.1 Bacteroidales bacterium
GAATTCCGCGTTCTGCGGCGCCAAGAAAATCTCGGCCGAGAGCACGACCGTACTGGTGTAGACGTTCGGGCCCGTGGAAAGCAGGTTGTCGAACTGGTCGTAGGCGCTCAGGCTCACCGAGAAAGCCATGCCGGCCGTGGCCGTCGACGGCACGCCCGTGAACTCCAGGTGGTGCGCCGGCCCCGGATGCACCGGAGGATGCCGGCGCGGCGGCCTTTGCGGCTTGTGCAGGCAGGCGTCCGGGCAGCAGTGCGGCAGTCGCGACCGCAATCGTTGACCGTTTGATGAATTTTCTACGATTCATGGTCTTCATAGTCTTCTCCTCCTTTCATTATTCGATTCACAGTTTACTCCTCTTTTCATCAATGGAACGATCAATCTCCTTAAATTCATTGTTGTACCCCTTGCATTGGATACCCACCTTCCTTTATTCGCCCTGATATTCAACCAGCAAAATCGTCAGGTGCAGTTCGTAAAGGGTATTCAACACCCCAGCCAGTTCTGCCTGATCGCGCACTTTGCCGAATAACTCCGTAACCGATCCTTCTTGATTCTTTTGGCTGCACGCCGTGATGCGCAAGCCGCCCAGTCTCTCAGACCAGCTTTCGTCCAAAGAGCCTAAAACGTGAATGCAGTAGTTACCTGGTCTATCGAAAGGGAAACTTTTTCTGCTGTTAACATTTTGCATGTTTCGTGATCCTTAATAACACAAGCTGGCGATACCCAGGGCACCGGCGATCGTGCCCTGCACCTCATCGCTCGCCAGGAATTCGTCCTCAACGTCTGCGCGACGAGCATCCCTCGAGGCTTCTCTGAAATCTCCTCTGAACTCTCTCAGGAATCCGGTACTGAGAAAGGGGCTTGACTCGAAGACTTACCTCGAAGGCCCGACGGCCAGCCTCACAAGACCGGCCGGCCAACGGGCGTCCATATGCGACTTCAATATATATGTCCTATGGCCCTCTTTGAGGTTAATATCATCAGATTGGGTCTCCAATGAATTGAACGCATCGAAGGATATCCAAGGCAAAGCCAAAGGTGGCCTCGGGCACACAAAGAAGATCAACGCCTGCGGTATCAAACTCGCAAAGATCGAGTCTCAGACCATAAATCTCCAATGCAAGAATAATGCACTCTACGAGGTTAATATCATTCTCCTGCTGCTGGATGGCGGTGAGGTCGTTCGCATCCAGCATAATCTCCTTGTTTCCGTCAACCGTAACAGTGACCTTTTTCCTCTTATGGTTGAGTTTAATTTTGACTGCTTCACCATTAGGGGCAATAAACTTCAAGGAATTCCTTTCTGTTTCGACCACCTCAAGTCCCGCATCCTCAAGAGCATTGGCTATTGCATCGATATCGACAATCCGGGTCTTTTTATACTTATACGTTTCTGCGAAAGATGAGACAGTGAAGAAAGCCATTAGGCAAACTGATGCAACAATTACGAGCAGTTTCTGAGTTTTCATTTTTTGTTCCTCCTTTGTTTTTTAAAATTAATGGATTAAGCAATATATGCGTTAACAATAAACACTGCCGATATATTGCCGCCGCTATTGCCAGCAATGCAACACAGATAAAGATGAAGATTATTTGTAAGACTCCAAACAAGACATTAAAATTCCTGTTAGGAGCGAGGTAGGAGCGATTCGAGTGGGCTCTCCATTGTAACTTCCCCCTTTTCTTATAAAATGTTGGTAACGTTCAAAAGTGTTCGCATGGGGACAATTTGATTGATTGGAATTGAATATCAAAATAGCCTTTAATCCCAAGTTTCTCTTTCCAATATTGTTCCCACTTCTCCCGGGAGTATTGCCTGATCATGATCATTTTGGACATATTGGTAACGGCTTTATCTGACCAGCCCCAGGCAATTCTCTTAAGGCGACGACCGATTTCTCTAAATAATCTTTCCAGTAGGGATGTTGTTTTTGGAAAAATTACTCCTGTTTTAAGCCAAAGTTCAATGTTGGTAAATAAACGCTCTGAAATGTTTTCAAGGTAAGACGCCCCATGCCGATAACCCTTTTCCTGAAACGTTTTGATAAGCTCTTTGATTTCTGATTTGCTGCTTTCGTATCGGCTTTTTACCTGTTCTTTATCTTCTTCTTTGAGGATTTCAAAATCCCCTTCAGGAAGCTCAATACCTATTAACTGTTTTATTTTATCCGTTTCTGGCTGACTCTCTTTTTTCTTTAATCCATCTTCCCAAAGGGCATGATAAAGTCCTCTGGGACCATGCCATGTGCAACGTTGAGATTCCGCCACATCACAGAGGAAATCATCAAGCCCTGGCTCTCCGTCATAAATAAAGGGGATGTTATAGGGTTCAGCTTCTTTAATCCGCTCTTTGATATTGCGCTCTATTTCCGGCCACTCGGTATTTGTAAAAGATCCAAGGGGCTCCACACGACCTGCTTTGGTAATCCCGATAACGGCTCTGAGCTCTCCTTTACGGCCCTTTTGTTGTTTGACCCCAGTGCCATCAGCCATTATGGCTGATAAATCCTCTACGGATACAGGCTCTTGAAAAGTCTGGTCAATGTCACTTCCAACGACAATATTGTGGATGCCTCCTAAGGATATGTCGATGGATCTTCCATCTATGAGCCTTCGATAATTGGTATCAATGACGGCTTCAATCACTTCATGCTCAAAATTCATCTCTCTCCGGGCATACCGGCCTACTTTCAATGCGCTTAATAGGGGAGAATAATATGCGCCACAATTGCAACATTGGGCTACTCTTAACCGTAAATCCAATTTGCCAAATACTGTGGAAAAGCGTCGGTTATTTTTCCGATAACCTCGTTTTCGTATCTTACGGCCACGACAAAATCGCTCTTGCGGATCTCCCCTCCGCAAATGCCGCCCCAGGCCCTTCCTGGCTTTGCTGGGGTACTTATCTGTTCGGCTTAGGCGTTCGGATATGAGATCATCATAACCCCTTAAAATTTCTTCCAATATCTTGAGCATCAGAGGGTCTTGGAGTTCCTTCAGCTTATAGATGATTTCATTAAGACCCACTTTACCGGTTGCAAGATTGAATCGAAGTGTTATATGTATTTCTTGTTCCATCACGGTCTCTTTCTCTTGGTTTTGGTTGGGAAACTCTAACCATAGAAAGAGATCGTAATTTAATCAATCCTTAAGCCCATGCGAACACTTTTGAACGTTACCAATTTATTTGTATAAATAGATACAATTTTCCTTGACAGATTCCCTATAAAACACTTCTTAAAAACGCAAGGTCGTACGTATGAAAAAAGAGGAATTGATCACAGCATTCGGACAGCTGGGATATTCAAATAGCGTTTTATCTATAGTCTCGCCGAAAAAACAGCCAGAACTTTGTAGTCAAGCTCTGGCCGTAT
>JAIWDV010000255.1:0-3363 GCA_048632525.1 Bacteroidales bacterium
TTAGAGGATCTATTCCAAACGGCTTGGTTTACGGACATATACTACAACACAATCTTGATCAATTATCATGTAACAGCATTGCTTTTTTAAAGACGCTCAAAGCTGAAACGAACTTTATTATCGATTCAATAAAAATCCATGTTTATCATGGAACTCCTGATGATCCGTTAAATGGTAGGCTGTATCCTGACGCAGAACCTAATCCGAGTTGGTTTAATATAGACACCAATGTAATTGTGTTAGGTAATACTCACTACCCCTTTTTATGGCGAGGTTACGGAGGTACAATCATTATTAATCCTGGATCAGTTGGCCAGCCAAGAGATGGTAATCCTGCTCCGTCGTGGGCGTTACTAACCACCCAAACAATGAAAGTTTCTTTCAAGCGCATTGATTATGATCGTCGATTATACTCAGAAAAGCTGCGTAATCAAAATTGGGACAAAAGAGCGATAAATGCTTTATTTAAAACTAAGAAAGGGACATTGAATGTGTGGTAGCAAAGAAATAGAAAAAACAATTAGAGAAACCGCGTCGTGTCGTAGTTGTATTAAACTGACGGCACACCGATTTGAATTTCTTAGACAAAAAAAGAATGGTATATATACATAGAAGCGGTTTAAATAAAAATACGAGGATTCTATAGATGATATCATTGATAATTCCTGTTTATAATGAGGTTGAAAACTTAAAACCGTTATATATTCGTTTAGTGTCTGTTATCGAAAAAATAGACGAAGAAAGTTTTGAATTCATTTTTATCGATGATTGCTCAACAGATAGTACCTCGGTAATACTACAGGAAATAGCCCAACGAGATGAGCGGGTTGAAATAATACGATTTTCCAGAAATTGTGGCAGTCACGCCGCGGTGTCGGCGGGGTTGCAATTTTGCAGAGGAGATGCAATTGTAACGATAGCCGCTGACCTTCAAGATCCTCCTGAAATTATTCCCGATTTGATTGCAAAATGGAAAAAAGGATTCCGGACTGTGTGGGGTGTTTGCAAACAACGAAAGGGGGAAAGAATTATAACCATTATTTTTTCTCGTTTATTTTATTATATTATGAATCATCTCACAGAGATAAGGCAAGCACCCACCGGCGCCAGTGTATTCCTCATAGATAGAATAGTTATAGAAGCATTCAAGCAATCGTCTGAAAAAAACACATCCGCTTACATGCTAATAGCATGGCTCGGCTTTTCCCAGACAAGCATTGAATATACAAAAGAAGAGCGACATTCCGGCAAATCGAAATGGAGTTTTTCAAACAAATTAAAGATATTTTTTGATTCATTAATCTCTTTCAGCTACGTACCCTTAAGGTTCATGAGCCTGGTGGGTGCAATCTCTGCCTTCGCTGGCTTGCTTTATGCTCTGGTCGTCTTCATTAATGCTCTCAAGGGAATCCCTGTTCAAGGATGGGCCGCTCTGATGATTGTGGTACTCCTTTTGGGCGGTTTTCAAATGGCTATGATGGGAATGCTCGGAGAGTATCTTTGGAGAACTTACGATGAGACACGTGGACGCCCAAGGTATGTGATAGAAAAAAACACCCTTTTAGATAGTGAGTCCAAATATAGTGACAAGCATAATAAGAATTAAGAGAACAGACGTAACAGTTCAGCAGATACTGCCAGATTGTTTAGTGCACATTTTGAATAAGTGTCGATCCTACAATCGTTCGTGTCATTGCGATCGGATTATCCACACTGCTCATCGAATCGGGCTAAAAGGAGATTTTGTGGGGAAAAATAATCGATCACCGAATTACCCAATTATGGAGTTTTATAGTAAGTGAAGAATACTATTACATCAACAAACCGCTGGCGCTGGCTTTTAGTCGTAGCCATCCTGGTGCATTTCTCTGCTATCTTGATGCTTGGTTTGTCCCGGTATTGGGGTTATATGAGCTCTATCAATGACCTTGGTCAGTTTGACCAGACGGTTTGGGGAGGATTGCATGGTCAGCCTTTTCTCAATACCATCCTTTTCAATCAACAAGTCAACTACCTGGGAGCACGTTTTAGCCCCGTTCTTATTCTCTTCGTTCCACTCTATGCCATTATTCCCAGTGCTACGTGGTTAACCCTCACCCAGGCCATTGCCTTGTCGCTCGCAGCTTGGCCAATCTTCCTGTTGGCAAGCCGGGTCTGCTTGTCAGAAAAAGCCGGGTTGTTGTGGGCCGTTGTCTATTTGGTGAACCCGTTTCTGCTGAATGCGGCAGCCTGGGATTTTCATCCTATGACTTTGGCGGTGCCCTTTGTGGCCATTAGTATGCTGGCTATCGAAACAAAAAGACCGTACTTGTTATTTGCTTCCATTTTTGTCATTCTCTTATGCAAGGAGCACTTCGGGGTAATGGCGGTCGGTTTTGGCATACTCTGGTATATCCGAAACAAGAGCTGGAAGCCGGCGCTTGCTCTGATGTTAATTGGTATCATGCATAGTCTCATAGTGTTGGGTGTTATCATGCCGGCGCTTTCGCCCACAGGTGATCATCCTATGCTTGAGAGTAGATACAGTTGGCTTGGGCATTCAATGGGCGAGATTATTGGCAGATTATTCACCGATCCCTTTTCGATAATCAAAGTTGTTATGATAGATTATAAAGGGATAATATATATACTTTTTCTCCTTGCCTTTTTTTGTGGCTTTCCTCTCTTAGCGCCGGCATTCCTATTGCCTGGTTTTGCGGACCTGGCGGCTAACATGCTGTCAGCGGTTTCCATGCCGAGAAGCCTTATTGGGTATCATAGTGTGACCCTTATTCCTGTACTTACAACGGCTGCAATTTACGGTGTTAAGCGGCTTTCTGCGCATCAGGCCAGATATACCATGACCGAAATAGCAGGTCTTGCAGTTATAGCTATCTTCGTTGGCGGGTATGTGTTTGCGCCTTTGCCTCTACCTGGGGCGTATAATTTCTGGGCACCGGCTCATTTTCCGAGCCGGCCTGATCCGCGCGTTCAGATGATTCGGTCCCTGGTGGGTGAAAATGCTTCCGTTTCCGTCCAGGCTAATGTTGGTTCACATTTTTCACAACGTCATGAGATATATCGTTACCCAAACATGGTGGGCCAAGTGGATGCCATCATCCTGAGATTGGAAAGCCCGACAAAGAATATTAACAATCTCCCTGTGGAATTAATGGAGGATCGCAGGTATTATCTCCAGATGCTGGATAGCCATCTGAAAATGGACAGAACAGAATATATAGCGTCCATTAGAACCCTATTGTCCGACAATAAATATGGAGTCTTGCTATGGGATGATCCGTGGCTTGTATTGGCTCAGGGGGCATCAAGTCATGGCCTTGAGCAAAAGCTCGAACAAAAACTGAACCGATTAGAAAAGGAATG
>JAIWDV010000256.1:0-3335 GCA_048632525.1 Bacteroidales bacterium
CTTCGCTTTCTTTACCAACATGCTGCGGCCCTTAAGTTCTTCGGTGTATTTTTTGCAGTTTTCCGGGTATTCAGCAGGATCACTGCTTATAAGATGGTTTTCCATCATGTGTTCCAGTTCCTTGAACCAGAACAAAGAAATGTTAGTCAGGATTTTACCCTTATCGGGAATTGGGTCTGCCATGACCACGTCAAACGCTGACATGCGATCACTTGCCACAATCAGCAGTTGATCCCCAATCTCATAAATGTCTCTCACTTTTCCCCGCTTTACAAGATTGATACCTTCAAAATCGCTTTCTTTTAATACATCTGAGTTCATAGTCTATCTCCTCTTTTCTCTCATCAAGGAATCTTTTGCTCAACTCCTGTTATTTCTTGAGCAGTCCTTTCATCAGGACTCCCCTCATTCTCTATACACCCCTGACGGGCTCCCTGGTAAATATTGAGTTTGCGCAAGTAGTTCTTGTAGTAATTTAAGACACGGTTCCGAAATTGAATCGTCTCGGCATATGGAGGGATACCTTTGTATTGTTTGACCCGATGCGGTCCTGCATTATATGAAGCTAAGGCCAGACTGATATCCCCTTTCTGTTGTTTCATAACACTGGCAAAATACTTAAACCCATATTTTATTGCCTTTCGCGAGTCCAGCCGATCGTCTGTTTCATTTTTCAGCACTTCTTTTTTGTAGCGGGCGTACAATTTGGTCCGTTTCTCCTTGTATTTTAGAGCTTCTTTCATCAATTCTCTGGCACGCCTTGCAGGTTCCAGGTTATTTTCGTCTGTGATTTCCAGGATAAGCTTCTTGGCCCGGTTTTTCAATTTCCGCTCCCGGCCCATAAAAGTCCCTGCCTCACTAAAGTATGATGGCTCAAAAATATTCTTCATGCCCAAGCCCCTTCCGGTCCTTGGCATAATCTGGGTAAGACCAACGGCTCCAACGAATGACACAGCATGAGGATTAAACCTGGACTCCTGCTTCATCAAAGCAAGAAACAGCAATAGATCTACAGAATATCCGGATTTTTTATATTCCTCAATTAAGGGTTCTACAAGTGGTATATAGCGAGATTCGGCCCTTCCCAAGCTATGCTTCCATCTGATATCCGGATTCGCTGAGCTGTTACTGTTTTGCCTGTCAAGATCAAACCGGTTTATGGTTTTTTGAGTTGCCTTTTCCTTAAACTCGTAGACCACATGATTTACAAATTTTATATTTTCGACTTTCAAAGGCCCATTATCCTCATCGAGGTCCTGGCATTTGTTGTAGAAGAGACCCAGAGCGTCCCTTAGATTACAAGAGGTCCGCTTAAGACTTTCTAACAGAAGTCCTTCCAGCAACTTGGAGCAAATGTCTGGGTTCAGCCGATCATCAATTTCCGAGGTCAATTTTGACCGATAAGCCATCATTCGTTCCCTGGCAGACTGAAGTGCCGTATTGTATCCAAGGCCCAACTCACTCAATTTTTTAACATGCTCACCGGGAAATTTCTCTTTTTCCTGTGTTGTCAATGCCTCCTCGGCCCTTTCAAGGAGTTCGTCTGCTTTTTTAAACAGCTCCCTTGCTTCAAGGTATTCCTGATCCATCAGCACCTTAAGGCCAAAGGAGCGCCCAATCTCAGGCCGGATTCTCAGGATACCCTCCTCCCCCTTATAGGAACCATCAGTCAGGCTTTTCTGAAGAAAATCCAGGTTATATTCAATCATGCTTTCCTTGAGTAACGCAAGATCAGCGCGGGCAGGAAGCGGGAGAGATAAAAAGAGCGCTGTCATAAATATGGCAGCCAGTGTCATAGATAATGCGGGTGTGAGAGATTTTTTCAACTTTTTCCTTTCAAAAGCTAAAGATAATGGTTCACCGCAAAGACGCTGAGGATGCTGGGAAGGATTTTTTCCCTTTGGCCTTGAGCCTTATGCCTCAAAGCTATTATCTCAGTACCATTTTCTATATCAGAACGAAAATGTAATTTGAAGTCAATTATTGATTTGTATAGCCGCAAAAAGGCGTAAAATACACAACGAGTTGAATTTGCATATAAAAACGGAAAAGCGAACAGCCTCCTAACTCAAAAAAAACAAAAGCAAATGAAGCTCACACCAGACTGGCGAAGGCCACATGGTTTATTTTGACCCGCTTAAATCAAACCTATACATAAAAAAATATGTAACCGTTCATGGTTTCAATGATTCATGGGTTCAGGGTTCACCAAAATCTGAACCGCCCTACGAGCAAGGCTAACGAAAGAACAGTCAATCAGCAAAAAACCCCTATTTTGAGCGGCGAAGCCGCATTACATATAATTGCGAAGCAATTTAATATTGGCACTTTTTTTGCTTGTATGTGTTTATGGCCACAAAAGCACAGAAAACACATGAATTCACAGGCCTACAGAACAACCGCGAAAGTCCAAATATCTTCTTTATGGGTCCGGAGATCGACACTGGTACTCCAACACTCCAAGGAGTTTTTTGCAACGGGAGGAAAAATTAAATGCGATTTTCAATTGTTTCCAAAAAAACCATCATCTTAATTAGCATATTTCTTTTAGGTGGCCTTTTTGTTTGCGGCGATATACTGGCTTACGACTTCACCGATTGGTATCATGGAGCCTCCGGCTATGAGGATGCGCTCGACGAAGTATTGGGTGAGGAAAAGCCCTTGATCCTCTATTTTCATAGCGAGTCCTGCGAATGGTGCAAAAAGCTGGATAGTGAATATCTTGCCTCTTACGAGGTGGACCAATTCCTGAGTAATATTCCGAAAGTTGAAATCAGTTCTTCTGAAGAGGCCCCTGAGAAAGCCCTATATGATAAATATGGTGTGAGCGGGGTTCCGTCATTCTTTGTGCTTATACCATCCATGGATTCCAAATCCGCTAAAAGCATATCTCCCTTTAAAAAAGGCAATCATATGACACCCGATGAGTTTATCAGTGCCATCAAAAAAAGGATAACATACAAATATAACAATAAAGGATATTCCCTGTTCAAGAATAAGCAGTATGAAGAGGCCCTTAAATACTATGAAATGACCCTGAATTTCGATCCGGAAAATGTTTACGCGTATTACGCAATGGGGCTGGTGTATCACACTATTAGCTACAACCAAAAAGATTCAGACCTTTTGGAAAAAGCCAAAGAAAATTATTCAAAGGCCCTTGAAATAGATCCGAATCACGAAGAAAGCAGAAAAGGATTGGATGATCTCCGGAAAAGTAAGAGTCAGTAAAAGAAATATTTAATTTTGCCATTCACCAGTTTTAAAACCTTCGACTTTCAGTCGAATAAAGGACTTTATAAGGTGATATTATGAAAAAAATGTTGCTATTTACC
>JAIWDV010000257.1:0-3323 GCA_048632525.1 Bacteroidales bacterium
TGAGGGACCGGGAGGGGATCACCCAGATTGTCTTTGATCCACAGGTGGATAAGGAAAGTCACGAAAGGGCCCATATCCTGAGAAACGAATGGGTTATTGCGGTTAAATGCACTGTTGTACCTCGCCTCAAGGGCCAGGAAAATTTTACCCTGCCAACCGGATCCATTGAATTAAAAGTAAGTGAACTGAAAATTCTCAACAGGACTGAGACCCCTCCCTTTCAGGTGGATGGAGCGGTGGATGGTTCAGAGACCCTCAGGCTGAAGTACAGATATTTGGAATTGCGAAGGCCCCAGGTCTTGAGCGCCTTCCGTAAACGCCACCTGATTGCATCCTGCATAAGGGAATACTTGGACAGCAAAGGCTTTATTGAGGTCGAGACACCATTTCTCACCAAAAGCACGCCGGAAGGTGCCAGGGATTACCTGGTGCCCAGCAGGGTCAACAGGGGTATGTGTTATGCCCTTCCACAATCGCCCCAGCTATTTAAACAGCTTCTCATGATTGCCGGATTTGACCGCTATTATCAGATTGTGCGGTGCTTTCGGGATGAAGACCTCCGGGCGGATCGCCAGCCCGAATTCACCCAGGTGGACCTGGAGATGGCCTTTGTGGATGAAGAGGATGTTATGGGGGTTTTTGAGGAGATGATGAGGGGCCTTTTTCGTAAAATACAGGAATTCGATATGGCTTCCCCTATACCCCGCCTTGAATATCATGAGGCCATGGACCGGTTTGGCACGGATAGACCTGATATACGGTTCGCTATGGAACTAAATGACTTAACGGACATTGCAGGCCGATCGGATTTCAGAGTTTTTAAGGGTGTAATCGAAGAAGGGGGTGTGGTCAAGGCCATAACTGTCAAAGATGGGGCTGCATCTTTTTCGAGAAAAGTCCTGGATGAACTCTCCGGCCTGGTGGTCGAATACGGGGCTAAGGGCCTGGCATGGGTTAAAGTCAATAAAGATGGCTGGCAGTCCTCCCTTAACAAATTTTTTAGGGACGAAGACAAAACGGCTGTTAATGAAAAGGTGAAAGCAGCCCCTGGTGATTTGATTTTAATTGTGGCTCAGGAACACACAATAGCCAATGAAGCCCTTGGAAGGCTTCGTCTGGAGGTGGCGCGGCGACTGGACCTTATCCCTCAAGACAGCTATGAGTTTGTGTGGATCACGAGATTTCCCTTATTGGAGTATAACGAAACCGAAGGGAGGTTTGAAGCAGTTCACCATCCGTTTACCGCGCCACTGGAGGAAGACCTGGCTTTGCTGGACGATCACCCTGAGCGAGTGAGGTCCAAGGCATATGATCTGGTTTTAAACGGGGCAGAGATAGGCGGGGGAAGTGTGAGAATCCATAATCTCGCCACTCAACAAAAGGTGTTCAGGGCCCTTGGTATCTCAGACCAAGAGGCCCAAATGAAGTTCGGGTTTTTTTTAGAGGCGCTGAGATATGGCGCTCCTCCCCATGGGGGAATCGCCCTGGGCTTTGACCGTCTGGTGGCTATCATGGCAGGGGTCAAGTCAATCCGGGAGGTCATCGCCTTCCCAAAAACAACCAGTGCAGCATGCCTGCTCACTGATGCACCATCCCGCGCGGATGAAGCACAGCTCAAGGAACTGGGGTTGCGTTTCGATCTGGAACAGTAAACTTTCAATGCCCTCCGGTTCTAATGCTCATCCCGCAAAATATACCTGCGCTTGCGCCCAGGCTATTCGCAATCATATCCCAAATTGAGAAAAGTCTCCCTGGTACAAAACCCTGGGCAAATTCAAGTCCGATTCCCAGAGGGATCATCAAAAGTGCCCATGCCAGGGCCTTCTTTGCACTTGCAAACCCAAAGAACGGCAGGACTGACAGCCAGAAATAAGCAAGAAAATGATATAGCTTGTCTGACCACCTGAAATAAAACGGAAACTCAACCTGAGGTACTACGGAGAGATAAGACACTGTGCCGATGGATATGATCCAGACGACAATTACAAATTTTGGAAATGAACACCAATGAACTTTCATGTCGTTTTATCCAGCGGCCTCCAAAGAACTACAGCTGAAATGAAATAGAGCACTAAAGCTATTCCTATAACAAGATTGAAACCAAAATGAACGGACAATATGGTCGCCAGAATGGCGCTTAGAACCGAGGCGCAGCCATTTATCCCCCAGGCCCATGGAATAAATTCCGGTCTGGCATAAGCTACTTTCGACAGGCCAAGCGGAAAAGGCATGCCCATGCAAAAGGCCAATGGAGCAATAAGAAGGATGGTAATTGGGATTTTCCATAAGTTTGATAAGTACATCCAGTGTTGAAACATGAGAGGCAGAAATATCACATAGAGGAAAGAAATAATCCCAATACCTGCAACCGCAGTGGCGATGGGCAACCCGTTGGCGCGCGCGCGAAGTCTTTCAAGATTTTCGGACCAGCGTTTGGAGAAACCACTTCCCAGGCCGGCAAAGATGAGGAAGGCGCATAAAACAGCAGATGCTGAATAAACCGGATGATGGAGAAAAAGAATAAATTTCTGAATAAATGCCATTTCAATGAATAGAAATGCAAGCCCCAGGCAGAAGAAATAGGAAATAAGTCGTCCTCGCTGTCGCCTGGCCATTATATTGCGTGTCAGAAGTGCGAGGGGAAGTAAAACAAGGACAAAGCTCATTATGACAGCCTGAAGGAGTGTTGCAACCAGGACCGGGTAGCCCCATTCAAGCAGTGGCAGCCCGCCTTGTCCTTTCAGTGCCAGGATTTCTCGAAGCGTACGCCACTTGAAAAAGTGAAAAAAATAGGGCCGATCATCAGTAGTGGGGGAGATATGAAATTTGTAACGATTGACAAATTCATCCCTTTCTTTTCCAAGAAGCGCAGTCACTCCTTGATAAAAATATGGTTCTTCCAGGAGATTATATTGATTGACTTCAGTTTTCGTGATCCCGGGATAATATACAGCGTCAAATGACCGTTCGTGGCAAAAAGATTTTATGGCAGAGACTTCGGCCTTTGAAAACACACCTTTTTTTAGCAGCAATGTCGCTGTCTTCCAGCTTCGGATCATTGCCAGTTGCTGGCCGGGATCATCCATACCCAATTTTTGACATGCCGTGATTGCGGTCCCAAAAAGCCTTAAAGCATCTTTCGGCGGCACCTTAAGCCAACGGGTGATGGCCAAAAAACCGCCAGGCTTCAGGCGGTGAAAATATTCCTGTAAGGCCTCCACTGTGTAGAGATATGAGGCGTTAAGCGCTCCTGCCCCTGATATGGAGGAGCTGAAAGAGTCCAGCAAAGAGACTTGAATCAAATCATAATCCTTCCTCCCTTT
>JAIWDV010000258.1:0-3313 GCA_048632525.1 Bacteroidales bacterium
AAAAACCGGTTCCAGTCCATATATCAGACCACAACACGGGACAAAAGCCGGCCACAGTTGCAAAAGGACCTCATAACGGCCCATGCTACTGGTGTTGAGAACCTTCTCGTTTTTACTGAGGATTACCGGATCACCGGGGACAGTCTCCAGGAAATGATGTTTTTCCATGTGGATTCAGGGAAACTGGCCTCGGTCCTGGAGCATATGCGGGAAGGGCAAACAATTGAAGGCAAAGAACTTCCTTCCAAGGCCGATTTCACATTGGGTTCCGGCGTTGAATCAGGATGGGGAAAAAACGTGCCTGAAATGGAAATGAAAGAAATGGAGGAGATGACAAAGATAGGTACCGGATACTTTTTGACAACACCGGTATTTGATGTGGCCCATTTTGAGAAATTTTTGAAACAAGTCAACACATTTGGTGTGCCGGTAATTGCGGAGGTAATGATTATCAGGACGGCAGGTATGGCGCAGTTTCTCAACCGCCATTTCAAATCCGGGCTGGTGCCGGACTGGATGATCAAGAAACTGGCAAGTGCCACTGACAAGCAAAAGGCCAGCATAGAGCTTTTTGCCGACACCGTAAAAGGCTTAAAAGACCTCTGCCAGGGAGTTCACATTATCACTATTGGAGGAGAAGAAAAGCTGAGACTATACCTTGATGCGGCTAAACTGAGATAAAAAGGAGCCGGTTTTTTGGAAGAAATTACCCTGACCATTAACGGAAAGAATATCAGTTGCCCTCCCGGAACCAGTGTTTTAAATGCGGCCCTGGAAAATGGCATTAAGGTTCCTACCCTGTGCCATCATCCCCACCTGGAACCGGTTGGCGCCTGCCGCTTATGCCTGGTAGAAGATGAAAAAACCGGACGCATCATGGCCTCCTGTGTTACACCCGTTGCCCCAAATATGACCATCCGGACAGATTCTCCCACAATAAAAACCCACCGGACAAACATTATCCGCCTGATAATGGCAAATCATCCTGAGTCCTGTATCGTATGCAGCCAGGGAAACAGATGCGAGTTGAGGCAGATTGCTGCTGAACTGGGAGTCGGCCAGACAGACCTTTATCCCATGCCCCATTATACCGGTCTGGAGGAGGCAAATCCATTCATCATTAGAGACCTGAGTAAATGTATTCTTTGCGGAAAGTGTATTCGGGCCGATCATGAACTGGTCGTGGTTGGCGCCATTGATTACAATCTCAGGGGGTTTAAATCCCGTCCGGCAACAGTGCATGAGGTGCCTTTGGAGAAATCCAGTTGCACATTCTGCGGCACATGCGTCTCCATGTGTCCTACAGGAGCCCTGTCTGTTAAAAATACCCGATATGTGGGTTCTCCCCAGAAAGAATCATCAACTATCTGTGGATTCTGCGGTGTGGGATGCTCCCTTGTGATGGGGTCGGTTGATGGTCAAATCATAGATGTAAATCCGTCACACAGGGAAAAAACGGTTAATCTATCCACCCTGTGTGTCAGAGGCCATTTTGCCCATGATTACCTAAACGCCTCTAAAAGATTGAGCAAACCATTGATTCGAAAAGATGGAGAACTGTCACCGGCTACCTGGGATGAGGCGCTGGAGGTTGTTGCTCAAGGACTTATGTCCATTAAGGAGAAATATGGACCTCAAAGTGTGGCGTTTCTCGGTTCATCCAAATGTACGATCGAGGAAAACTACCTTTTTCAGAAAATTGCCCGCGTTATTCTGGGAACCAATAATGTGGATAACGGCAGTTACGGGTCAGGGAGGGCGGTAACAAACCTGATCAGTGAGAGGCTGGATGGTGGGGGCCGCATTACGCCCCTGGCCGGTCTTGAAGAGGCTGAGGTGATTTTTGTGATAGGCGCCGATCCCACTGAAACGGCACCTGTTGTCGGATATTATCTTAAACGGGCTTCACGGATAAAGAGAGTCCCGTTGATTGTTGCGGATCCAAGAAAAACAGGCCTGGTCCCCTTCTCCTCCCTCTGGTTAGCTCTTTCACCAAACAGCGACGTTGCATTGATCAATGGCCTTGCCGCCCTGCTATTGAAGGAAAAAGCTGATGATTCTTCTTTCATAGATCGGTTTACACAAGGGTTTGACCCTTACCGCGATAGCCTTTCCGGCCTTGATCTTGAAAAGGTGTGCCGGGTGACAGGTGTAGAAATGGCAGTCATGGAAGAGACCGCTGATCTACTGAAAGGTAAAAAGATTGCCTTTGTGATAGGGCACGGCATTTTACAGCAGAAATATGGAACATCAGCTATGGATGCCCTGATCAATCTCGCACTTATGACCGGAAGTCTGGGTGGCGATAATAAAGGCTTCTATTTAATTGCAAGAGAGAACAACGAGGCAGGGGCATTGGATATGGGCACTGTGCCTGATTTTCTTCCCGGCCGACTGCCTTTTTACAACCACAAGGACCGTAAGTACTGGGAGAAGCTCTGGGACGTAAAACTGTCACCAGATCCGGGGCTCAATCTGATTCGTATGATTGAGGAAGCAGAAAAGGGGAACCTCAAGGCCCTTTATATTATGGGCGAAAATCCGCTTCTAAGTCTACCGCAACCCGAACGTATCCGGAATGCCTTGAATAGCCTGGAGCTACTCGTGGTTCAGGACATCCTTACCACCGAAACCACACATACGGCACATGTGGTCCTGGCAGGGGCCGCCTTCAGTGAAAAGGCAGGGACCTTCACTAATATGGAGGGGAGAGTCCAGTCATTTGAACCTGTGGTTTCTCCGCCCGGGGATGCAAGACCGGATTGGGAGATCCTTGATCTACTGTCCAGAAGGATGTCCCATGCTGATGGGTATTCTTCAATACAGAAGATAAGGGCGGAAATCAGTCGCAGGATTCCCATGTACTCGGAACTTGGAAAGTCGGGGGACGAGTCCTGGATCAGGGAGACGAGCAATCTGAGGCTTTTCCACCCCGATGAGGAGGGGGAATCGATCTCTTTTTCTCCCGTAATCTCTGTGGATAATGAGGTATTTGATAAAGCATATCCATTTACGGCTATTCTTGGGTCACTGCGATGCCATCTGGGAAGCGGCACCAGGACCGGCCTTTCAGACCGAATCAAGGATTTTGGCTTGAAGGGAGAGGTCGAGATATCTTCAGAGGATGGCACGCGGCTCAATCTGAAAGTGGGAGATAAGGTAAAGATATCTTCACCGGACGGATCCATAGAAAGAGACATAACCCTGAAAAAGGATTTGAGACCAGGACTCGTTTTTATTCCCATGGCCATTAATAATAATGATGCCAGGCAATTGATGAGATTGACCCAGTTGGGTGAAGCCGATTCGCCAG
>JAIWDV010000259.1:0-3311 GCA_048632525.1 Bacteroidales bacterium
GTTGAAAGGAGTAATTTCTGTTGCATGCAGTAGTCTTTCAAATCTTGGAGATGAAATAACAACTTTTGGTTCAAGTTCATTTAATAAAGGTCTTAAACTGTCAGGTTTGAGTTCACTGCTTAAAGGGGATATAACGGCTCCTGTTTTAAGTACGCCATAATAGCTGACTACATATTCAAGACAGTTTTCCATAATCAAGGCAACTCGGTCGCCTTTCTTTATTCCTTGTTCCATAAGCCAATTCGCCAAGTGATTGGCTTGAATATTGATCTGAGCGTATGTGGCGCGGACATCTTCGTGGATGAGAGCGGTTTTGTCCGGGAAAAAACCCGCGCTTTGCTCCAAGAAGTGGTGGATTAGAGAATGATTTTCAGATATGGTAATTTCTGTGTTCAAAGTGTCTCTGAGGTTATAATTTCTATTTTATCTCTTCCTAATTTCTACTTTCCAATTTCAAGTTTCAAGCCGTGAACGGCTACTAATTTCTTTTGTAAGTAAGATGTTACGTTTTTGATGGAATCAAGGTTTTCGGGTATCAGTTCCTCATCTTCTACACTGATGGAGAATTCTTCATCCAAGAAGTTCACAAGTTCAAGAATTCCGGTTGAATCGATAATCCCATTCTCTAAAAATGAAGTGTCATCCTCCAGGTCTTCATCATTTCCAAACATAAAATTTTCAACAACAAACGCTCTGACCTTATCTTTTATCTCACTCATAAGCCTAACCTTTTCCTGGCATATTCAACCATCTTCCGGTTCTGTTCAGTATATATCTTCTGTATGCCTTCATCTCGATCTATTATGTTTTGCCTTACCATGTTTGCGATTTCCCATACATAGGGGTGAAATCCATGTCGCTCAATGTGACAATAATTTGCAAAAGCATTAAGCAAACAATTGGAAGAATTTGTATCTGTATCTTCAGGTGCTTTCCAGCCAATATCATTCAAATCTTTTTTTATACTCTCTTCATTATAATCAAAGAAGGCAAGGGGATGAATATTTTGCGGGAAGCAATCTTTGTATTTTTCGTAATAGGAATCAGGTATAAAATACTGTTTCATTGCCTGGCTGATCTCAGAAGGAAAAGCCTTTTTCAGGGCTAACTGGTTTTGATGAGTCATGGCGGGATTAGTCTTTAAAATAGCTGATTGAATCGGTGCCTGCCCTGGAGACCATCCAAAGGCCACTAATGGAATCGACATTTCAAGTGCGGTTTTTAATACCAGGCTTTTAACTATCCCGATACATGAAGTACAGATAGTACTTGCACGTAATAACGTAGGTTTTGAAAAGATATCTTCTCTGGATGTCAAGGAGAAGAGTTTTTTTGTAATTTGCCATGGAGGCCTGAAGCGTATCAGGTCTGTTTCAAGGACATCAGCAATCGTTGATATGTTATCCCAGGCTGCTGAAGAAACAAAATGGTTATCAAAGGTTAAAGCCAGTATCCTGAGATCATATCGCGTTTTAAGAAGTTTAAGGGTGTAGCTGGAATCCTTGCCGCCACTAAATGCCAGAATAGCATCATATGATGATGCTTTTCCTTTGATATCATTGATAAGATTATCCAGGCGCTCTTGATATACAGCTTTTTTATCAAAAGCTTTTTTAGCTGCTTTTTCCTCTCGTCGGCAATGATTGCAGATACCATGATCATCAAATTTGATTCCTGGGAATGTATCGGGGAGAATGCATCGGTTGCAGATAGTTAAATTTGCTTGAATCTGAGACATATTTTTCCTCTAAAATATTCCAATCAACGCGGTTAGCTTTTGGATAAAACTGTTCAACATCCCTTTTCAATGCTAACGGCTAAAAGCACAGGGGGAAGTTATTCCGTCAACTCGTGCAAAATTATTCGGTTAAGCGGATTGGTTCTGATGGGGATAATGTTAAGGTTATTTGACCTCTGTTTTCTTCATAATCATTTACATCAATGCTTGAATCAACTGTACGATATGAGTATTCAAACCTTAAAGACATCCATCTCAAGGGATGCAATGTCAAGGCTGCACCTGCTCTTGTTGTCTTGTCCTTTCTTTCAGTAGAAAGGTCTATATATTTATCTTTTCTATAAAACCCATAAATATCACCGCTAATATACCTGGTAAATGCATATTCTGCAGTGCATCCACTTTCATAATATTTATCTGTTCCGAGATTTTCAGCGCCAAAAAAGGATTCATCATAACCTCCGGAACCTGTTATATGTATTGAACCTCTCTCAAAAATTTTCTCGATCTCTCCCTCTGCTGATACACCATCAGTTTCATCATTACTTACATTTTCAGTATCCAGCACATAATATCCTATGTTTAGATGTAAGTTTATATCTTCAGCAACTGAATAATTAAAACCAGCCGAAGGATTATAGATGTGATAATTGTTGGTAATTCCTTGTATATAATCCATGTAAGTATGGTCATACTGGACAAACATATCAAAATGCCTTGTAAAACCTTTGATCAACCTTAGACTGCCGAACCAGTTATCAAAATTATTTGACACGTCAAATTCGCCTCTTGTATATGAGCTGTTTAACTCAAGACCCCATTTGTGAGGTATAAACCAGTATGTCAAGTTCATAGAGGGGTTATACCTTTTGTTGTCTTCAATATCCGGATCATCATTTTTAAGGAAACTGTAAACAAATCCCAGAGATACTGAATCAGATTCGCCAAACTGATGACTAAGCTCTACGCCCGATGAATTTGTGTAGTAAGATCGTCTGCTTCTTCTAATAGTTGTATCTACTTCTGTGAAGTCTTCAATTTCTGTGACAGGTTCTTCGGTATGCAGAAATGTATCATTTATTTCAAGCCTGGTATTTCTTGAAATTCCGATCCAGGAATCAAATGCAGCTCTATGGCTCCACGCATCGTTATCAGGATATCTGTCGTGCAAAATGTATGACGGGTCATAAGAGATTGACATACCATTGCTTCTCCCAAGCACTTCAGCAGTAAAACCTATTGAGGCGGTCGTAATATATTCATGCTCTTTATTATCATCTGTTAGAAAATGGTTGTCTGTATATTCTTCACTTACTGAAATTCTGGGCATGAATGTCGCCTGGTAACTGTCGGCATTTGATATTGTAAATAAAAGCAAATAACTCACTGCGAATAAAAATAAATAATATTTGTTTTTCATTGGTACAATATCCTTTTGAAAAAATTCAACATGTGCGGTTAGCTGTTAGCATTGAAAATGGGTGGAAATTAGAAATCGTGAACGGCTACAAATTAAGGCACGATAATTGTATCGTCAGCCTTGATTAGTATATTTTGGCTAAAATCTTTGCCT
>JAIWDV010000260.1:0-3304 GCA_048632525.1 Bacteroidales bacterium
GACAGGGGGGCATAGATATCGGTCTGATTGATTCACGCATACTCCTCGATGCGATTAATAAGAAGGGTCATTTCAAATTTCTTGATATCAGCTACGAAAATCTGCGCGCCCTTGTCCCGCTTTATGATGTGCCCATAACACTCGTTGTGCGCAGTGATGCAAAAATCACTTCCTTAGAAGAGCTGCAAGGAAAACGGATCAATGCCGGTGCCCCGCTATCACTTCAACATCTTGCCGTTGATACGATTATGAAAGCTAAAAACTGGTCGAAAAAAGATTTTAGTCTGGTAGAAGAGCTTCCATCTTCCATGTCACAGGATACGATGGCATTTTGTCAAGGCACGATGCAGGCGATGGTACACATAGGCGTACACCCTGATTCGTCCTTGCAGCAGTTGTTCAGGCTCTGCAAGGTCGATCTGGTGAACATGGATGATAATGATATTCAAAAACTGGTCAACGATCATCCCGCTTTTTGGAAAATCAATATTGCCGCCGATACGTACCCATCACATCCAAAGGGAGTTACAACGTTTGGAACCAGAGCAATGCTGGTCGCCTCGGAAGACCTCGATGAACAAACGGTCTACCAGATCATCGATGCGATTTATAGCAATCGAGAACGCCTAAAAAACGCTCATCCGTCGCTATCTTTATTTCCTGCGAGTGCGGCACAAAAGAGTGCTACCGGAATACAACTACATCCGGGCGCTGCCAAATATTTTAAAGAGCATGGAATGTAGTCAATCACACCTGGCCGATTTTTTGTAAATCATACGACTTGAACCGAGGCCTTAGGGCGCTTCCGGTGCGGAACCTGGAATAGATTTTAAAGAGAATAACTTCAAAATTCCCCCTGCCCTTCTTGCTGAAGGGGGAATCAAAATCCCCCTTGCTTGAAGTAAGATCGAGGGGGATTTTTTAGGAGGACAATCCCATGGAAAGATCATTGGAAAAGGTATTTAACCCCCGTTCGGTTGCCGTGATAGGTGCCTCTGAGGTCCCTGGAAAGGCTTCGGAAAGGAGAACAAGGAGCCTTCTTGAGGGAGGATATAAGGGTGATGTGTATCTGATCAACCCCAAAAGGTCCGAACTTTTCGGGCGAAAGGCCTACCCGAATATTACTGAGATTGACAAAGAAGTCGACGTGGTCATGATAGTTGTGGCCCCCAGGTTTCTCGTGCAATCTGTGGCAGACAGCGTGAAAATGGGTGCAAGGGGAATCATTATCATCACGGCTGGTCTTGGCGAGTCCGGAGAAGAGGGGAAAAAAATTGAGGCAGAAATATTAAATGAGGCAGCAAAGACCGGCGCCTTTGTGATAGGCCCTAATTGCAGCGGCATGTTCAGCGCTTCAGGGGATATGAATTTTCTGGGAGTTCCTCGCATAAACAAGGGCTCCATCTCTGTGCTTGCCCAGAGCGGGAACGTCATCGACTCCCTTACCCATTACGCCAAAATGAGAGGAGTGGGTTTCAGCAAAATAGTGAGCGTGGGAAATGCAATAGGAGTCAACTTGCATGAATACATTGAATATTTGAAGGATGATCCTGATACAAAGGTGATTATGACATATCTGGAAGGGATCAAAGACGGAAACAACCTTGTCAGGGTAGTTCGAGAAACCGTAAAGAAAAAACCGGTTGTTGCACTCAAAGTGGGACGATCGGGCGCCGGCGCCAGGGCCGCTGCTTCCCATACAGGGTCGCTTGCAGGTGATGACGTCATTGTGGACGCGGCCTTCAGGCAGGCAGGCATTGTGCGGGTATCAAACGTGGATGAGCTTTTTGATATGGCCGAGGTATTGAGCAACTGCCCACTGCCCAGGGGAAACCGTGTCGCCATTTTATCGGAAGGCGGCGGCGACAATTCCATTGCAGCGGATAACGCTGAGACCTATGGAATGGAGGTCCCTGTTCTTTCTCAGGAGACCCAGGAAAAGATGAAGCCCTTTTTACTTCAAGGTATGCCGGCCAGTAACCCCATCGATTACGGGGGGACTGCCGAAGAGAATCCTCACATGATCACCGAGTGCGTAAAGGTGTGCATGGAAGATGATCAGGTGGATGGCATATACATCACAGGTTTTTTTGGCGGCTTTAAGGATATTATTGCTCCCCATGTGGCCGAATTAGAGGAGCAGACATCGCGGGATCTCGTTGATTTAGTGAAAGAACACAAGAAACCGCTTGTTTTGCATACGAGTTTTGCAAGAGGACAAATAAAGTCCCTTGACATACTGAAGGCGGCCGGCGTTCCGGTTATGGAATCATCTGACCGATCCACCCAGTGTATGAGCGCGCTCATGAAGTTTGCCATGAATCGGGAAAAGATCAGCCGGATGCATATTCCAGATGGGGAACCCAAAACACGGCCCGCGGTAAAGGCGATCTTTAAGAAGGCTCAGGATGAAAAAAGGTCTAATCTTTTAGAAACAGAATCGAGAGATCTGCTCAAGGAATATGGTATTCCATTGCCAGAAGCAGAGTTAGCATGTGATTTTGAAAAAGCAGTAGAGGTAGCACGCAAGATTTCTTGTCCCCTGGCAATGAAGGTGGTGAGCCCTGACATTATCCACAAATCCGATGCGGGAGGTATCAAATTAGACCTCAAAAACGAAAAGGATGTGGAGAAAGCCTTTGAAGAAATCATTGAAAATGCCTGCAAATTGACCACAAAAGAACGGGTCATTGGAACACTTATTTCACCAATGGTGGCCAAAGGTCAAGAGTGCATTATTGGGATGATTCGGGATCCCCAGTTTGGTCCTGTGATCATGTTTGGCCTGGGCGGCATATTTGTTGAGGTCTTGAAAGATGTCTCTTTCAGGGTCGCTCCACTGGCTGAGGAAGATATTGATCAAATGATCATGGATATAAAGGGCTATAAAGTTCTGACCGGGATCAGAGGGGAAGCGCCAAAGGATATTGAGGCCATTAAGGGTATCCTTTCAAAAATCTCTGAGATCGCCATTGACAATCCTGAGATTAATGAGATCGACTTGAATCCGGTCATAGTCCATGAAAAAGGAATTTCCATTGTGGATTCCCGGGTGATACTCGGTTGACTCAATTAGGTCCCCATTAAAGTCACTGTCAGAAGTAGAACAAAAAATCCCCCTGGCCCATAAGCGCTAAGTTGTTTTTGCCCAGGAGGGACTGAAAAAAATGAACATCGAACATCGAACGTCCAACATCGAATGTTGAATGGGAAAAGAGGAAACAGAAGAATTAATTAAGATTTTCGTTACGAGTATCAAAACGGCTGAAAAGAAACCACGCCTTGGCGTGGTTGAATGTTCGGT
>JAIWDV010000261.1:0-3286 GCA_048632525.1 Bacteroidales bacterium
GGATATAAAAGGCAGAATGATCTTCCCAAAGGCAGATCCTGATCATCCTCATTTCAAGATGGATGTGCGTGAGATTGTGAGAAGCGGGCTCCATGTGGGAGTGGGTGACAGCAGGGTTGTGGTCGCCGAGGAATTCTATGATCCACCCACAGAGATGCTGGACAGAGAAATGAAAGGGAACCTGTCCATGACCTATGCCTTTGGCACTACAGGCGTTGAGGTTGAGGTGGATGAAGAAACAGGAGAGGTAACGATTCTTAAGCTTATCGCCGCCCACGACGTGGGAAAGGCAATAAACCCGACCCTTTTATTAGGCCAGGTCTATGGCGCAGTCTATACGGGCGTGGGTTACGGCCTCACGGAAGAGATAAAAGTGGTTAATGGGAGAGTTATGAACCCCAACTTCCGCGACTACAAGATGCTTACTGCCAAAGATGTCATTCCTATTACGCCCGTCGTAATTGAACCGGGGGATGAGGCTGGACCTTTTGGGGCCAAGGGAATTGGTGAACCCGGACTTGTTCCGACCGCACCTGCCATTGCCAATGCTATCTATGATGCCATTGGTGTCAGGATCACGGATCTGCCCATCACTCCGGAAAAAATCCTGACAGCACTCAATGATAAGCAGTAGGAAGCAGGGAGGTATATATGTCTGATGGCAGGTTTTATCGGTTAGGGTGTGACATTGGTGGCACCTTTACTGACTTTGTCCTTTTAAATGACCGGACAGGGGAAATACGAATCAACAAGTGTCTTACCACTCCAGGCGATCCTTCGGAGGCTGTGGGGCAAGGCATAGAAGAATTGGAACAGGTAACCCCGGGGTTTGTGGAAAAACTGGATGAGGTGATCCATGGTACCACACTGGTCATCAATTCGATCATAGAGAGAAAGGGAGCAAAAACCGGTCTTATCACCACCAGGGGGTTCAGGGATGTTTTGGAGCTCGGAAGAGAAATACGCTATGCCCCATATGATGTTTTTGCTGAATTTCCCAAACCCCTGATATCCAGGAGGTTTCGATTAGAGGTTGATGAGAGGATTCGGAGTGATGGAACAATATTGAAACCTCTGGACCCCGAGGAAGCGCGACTGGTAGTAAACAGATTGATCGATATGGGAGTTGAGTCAATTGCGGTCTGCCTTCTCAACTCTTTTGAGAATCCGGCCCACGAATTGGTGATCAAAGAAATTATTAACGCTCAGGCCCCTGACATTCCAGTTTCAATTTCTTATGAAGTTCTTCCACAGATCAGAGAATACGAAAGAACCAGCACCACCGTGACAAATGCCTATGTCAAGCCTTTAACAGGCAGGTATTTATCTAAATTGTCTAAAAGGCTGGAAGCCATTGGTTCGAAGGGAAAGTTATTTATTATGCTTTCCAGCGGCGGCATCACATCCGTTGAAACAGCCGCTGAGTTTCCGGTACGGATAATTGAGTCCGGGCCAACAGCCGCAGTTATCTCAGGCCAGTACTATGGAAAACTTTTTGATATCCCGGATATGTTCTGTTTTGACATGGGAGGAACCACTGCAAAGTCCTGCCTGATTCAGAGAGGAGTTGCCGGTGTGGTTCCTACCTTTGAGGTAGGTCGCGTTCAAAGATTCATGAAAGGCAGCGGACTCACTATCCAGGTCCCTGTGGTTGACCTGATGGAGATCGGTGCTGGAGGCGGGAGCATTGCAAAGGTCAGCAAAATGGGAACACTGCAGGTTGGACCGGAGAGTTCGGGAGCCGATCCCGGTCCCATATGTTATGCCAGGGGTGGAACTGAGCCCGGTGTGACGGATGCTGACCTGTTGTTGGGCTATCTGGATGAGAACTATTTCCTTGGCGGAGAAATGAAGCTCGACAAGGAGGCTGCCCGGCGTGGTATTGAGGAAAAGATCGCAAAGCCTCTTGGTGTGACTTTCGTGCAGGCCGTATGGGGTATTCATGACCTTATTAACGAAACCATGGCCGCAGCAGCAAAAACACATATAGCAGAAAAGGGCGGCAACCCCAGGGTGGCAACTGTGGCCGCATTTGGTGGTGCAGGCCCGGTGCACGCCTATGGTCTGGCCAAGAAATTGGGTTCACCCAGGTTAATCGTTCCGCCTAATGCAGGTGTCGGTTCAGCACTGGGGTTTTTCACTGCTCCCAGGGCGTTTGATCTTGTAAGAAGTCATAAGGTTGCTCTTGATACGGCCGATTTTAGTGAAATCGAAAAAATATTTAAGGTTATGGAGGCTGAAGGGGCCAGGACTTTACAGAAATCAGGGACAGCCGAAGATATTGTATTTGAGAGATCAGTTGATGCCCGGTTTGTGGGGCAGGGATCTGAAACCAATATTCCTGTTCTTGAAAGCAATTTCGCTCATGTGAAAAAGGAAGATATGCGCAGGCGCTTTGACGAAATATATGAGAAGCTTTACGGGAGAACCTATCCCGATTCTCCTGTGGAGTTTATCAACTTCAAGGTGAGGGCCAGCCTCCCTGAAAGGCTGTTACAATTGCCTAAGATGGAAAAAAGGGCTGGTTCGTTAAAAGATGCCATAAAGGGAGAGCGTCAGGCATACTCTGGGATTGCAAAGGATTTTATTCCTTATACGGTCTACGACCGGTACAAGCTGTATCCGGACGCAAAATTTCAAGGTCCTGCAATCATTGAAGAGAGAGAATCCACTGTTATCATTGGCGAAGATGCTTCAATCTCTGTTGACGACTTTGGATTCCTGTGGATTGACCTGTAACAGGCATAAGGCCCAGGGCGCAAGGCGCAATATTCTTTGACAGGATTAACGGGATTTGTGTGATTTTTACAGCTCTTAAGAAAATGGTTTTGTGCTGAAAGAACGTATATGTTTTAGGGATTCTTTTCGGCATTTCGGTTTAGCATAACGGTTGCGGTTGCTCAGCTCGTATCGGGTTTTGTAAAGCGGCTATAGAGAAAACCAAAAAGCCAATAAAGAGTTTTCACGACTTGGATGTTTATCAAGGCACCTACAATGAATCAAACGGAGATACGGCAAGGATTGTCAACTAATTGGACTGTATTGCGGATTTTTTCAGTTTCCAAGTTTTATTTTTCACATATCCAGTCCATCCTGTAGATCCTGTCTAAAAAGAGGAGGTTAAAACATGGGGCAAAAATTTGATCCCATAACCCTGGAGATACTCTGGCGCAGGTTAATATCAGTCGTGGACGAGGCGGACGGTGCGGTTGCGCGCACAGCCTTTTCAAGCCTGCTTAGAGATGCGCACGACTATACCTGCATGTTCACAGACAAAAAAGGTCGA
>JAIWDV010000262.1:0-3277 GCA_048632525.1 Bacteroidales bacterium
TGTAACCAATTGAAAAAACTGGATTCCGGCTTTCGCCGGAATGACAAAAAATGGTGTTTTTCGACTTTTTACGAGTTCATCAACATTAATACTGACATGATTTTGATTGAACGGAGATTGGCAATATAACTAATGGATCCGATACCATGGCTCATTCTTTATTTTCAATATTTATAATTTCAGAAACTTTTTTTTCTAAGACTTTAGCCTCCCCAAGTATTATCTTAAGATCCTTTTTGTTGGGATCATCATCAGGCGTTTTTTCGTACAATCTCCGAGTCAAACCTCCAACGACAGTCAGTGGATTTCTGAGCTCATGCGCTACCCTATTTGCCATTTTGCCAAGTGCGGCAAGCTTTTCACTTTCGACTAATTTCCTATTCTTCTCTTTCAACTCCTCCGTCCTTTCTTGAACCTTCCTCTCAAGCTGTTGACTGAAAGTGTATAGCTCATCGTGCGCCTTGCGTAGCTCCTCCTCTGCTTTCTTACGTTGGGAATAAAGCAATGCGTTCTGTATAGCTAAAGCCGCCGAACTGCTTATTCCAGTCATTAAATAAAGATCCTCAATTTGAAAGTCCTGTAGCATATTAACGGAGTGTACATATACAACACCTTGGGTTTGCGACTTGCTGATCAAAGGTACGCACATGATCGACTTGATTCGCTTCATCGCTATACTCTCTGAAAGCTTATCTATATCTTCTTGACTCGTATCTGCCATTATAACTGCCTTACCATCACGCATGACTCGATTGACTATAGTTCGACTATAATTAGATTGGATATTTCCTTCATTATGTCTTGACCTGGCTAATATCTCCTTGAGTTCCCCGGTTTCGCTATCAATCAATAGAATAGCTCCATTGCCGGTATTGGTAAAAAGAGAGAAAAGGGAATCCATTATCTTTTCACAAATTTCATTAATATCTAATGTTTGCATCAAGATCGTTGATACCTCATGGATCGTTTCCAAGTCTTTCCGTTTAGTGATGCGTCTATCTTTGTATAAAAGGCTCTGCCTGAAATCACCTGTCTTTTCTGAAAGATCGATGGAATACTGAACAGCCAGGCCATTATCTAAGAACTTCTTACCCAGACTGATCAAAACATTACCCACGACAATAGGAATCCCTTCTTTCACTTCATACTGATCACCAGGTTCTATTGCTTGACCGTTCACCAGTGTACCATTCTGGCTTTTCAAATCTTCAATAAAGAATTTATCGCCTTTCCTTAAGATTTTCATATGCTTTCGAGAAACAGAGTTATTCTCTATCTGAATATCATTATCAGGAGCCCTTCCAACAAACGTGGCTGCGTTTTTGATATCAAAAGAATAGCTTCGTTTTAATCCTTTAATAATGTAGAGCTTGGTCATTGCACATCATCCATGAATGTTAGTATCATAAGTAATTACTGGGAAACTGCATAGGCCCATTTATCAAAGTAATCAAAAACCAGGAAGATCTGGGAACATCACAAATTAAAACCATATTCTATCACGAAAATGCGGCCAGTTCCTTCTCATATTTCTCCACCCATCCATCAGCACCGCATTCCCTGAAGATCTCAACAGCCCTGGTCAGTTGTTCCTTCGCGCTTGATAGATCTCCCTTCTTTTTGAACCAGTCGGCATAGAGGGCATGATCAGTGGCCAAATACCATCGAGTGCCGTTTCTCGTGTCTGCCTCAATGGCTTTCCTGATCCATACCTCTGCATCCGCCATATGCTCATCATCCACTTGCAGCAGGATATCTCCGATGTTCCTTGCCATCATGCCTTCGCAAACCTTGAGTTTATTATTCTCGAAATACTCAAATAGCCCATGGAGGTCCGCATCCAGCTCCTTGGTGCGTGCCCGTGCCCTTGCTAAGTATGTTTTTACGGCGTTAGCCCATGACGGTAATAGCTTGGCGCGTTCTAAGCTTTTAATTGCATTGATATAATAGTCCTGAGCTTTCCCATATGCTCCCGTATCGAAATGCAAATTGCCAAGGGTCCAAGCCGCCAAAAACTCCGAGGCACTTTGGGATGCTTTTTGAGAATAGGTTAGCCCCTCCAAAAGATATTCTTCTGCTTTGTCAAATTCGCCCTTATAGTACAAAGCACAACCATATTGGGTATGGGCCCAACCCTTGGACCATACATCACCACTTCCTTCAGCTAAATGTGATGCCTCTTCGCCCACCTTACATGCGAGGCTGATGTTTCCCTGGATGTAACACACTTGGGTAATCGAAGCTTTTGAAAATGAGATCCCCATTGTATTGTCTGCCAATTCACTCAAGTTCAGGCTTTTCTTAAGATGTGATAATGCCCTTTCAAATTCGCACTGAAAAGACAAACAGGCGCCCAACTGATAGTTTGCGAACCATAATGATAAAAAGTCACCGATCTCCTCTGAAATCCTCAGGGCATCGTTTATGTATGGGATCCCGCTTGAGAAGTCCTCTTCAACCCAAAGGGCATGCAGCCCCATGGCCGTATAGATTCCAGGGAGCCTCTTTCGATAATTCAGCTTCAATGCCAGATCCATGACAGGTTCAACAGCATCCTTTGCCTCGACATGATGGGTCAAGGTCAAATGATAATTGGCGAGGGTCGTTCTGGCATCAATGATCTTTTTCTGGGTTTCTTCTGTCTGGGGCAGCCGTTCCAGGCAGCTTATGCTCATCTCCTGGTTTTCAATGGCATCCTTGAATGAGCCTGCCTTCTGATACTTCCTCGCTTCGAGCCTGGAATACCCCGCCCCCTTCTCGTACTTCTCGCCGGCAATGCAGTGACCGGCTACCACACCGTAATGATCACAGATGTTGTCCTTGTAGATTTCCTCCATGGTATTGGCGATTATCTCGTGGAGCTGCTTTCTTTTCCTGGTCAGGATGGAATCATAGACCACCTCCCGTGTGAGGGCATGCTTGAAAATATAGGTCGATTCGGGATAGATGCCCCTTTCATAGAGAAGCTCAGAGTCTTTGAGGGAGGAGAGATGGGAAAGCAGCTCCTGTTCAGGGAGTCCTGCCAGCCGCTTGATCAGATCATGGCTGAACTCCCTCTCGATCACGGAGCCTGTCCTCAGCACTTCTCTTGCGCCCTCGGGAAGGTTGTCCACCCTGGCCATGATCACATCCTGGATCGTAGAGGGGATGGTGAGTTTCCCGATGTCCTTGGAGAGCTGGTATTGCCGGCCCTTTCTCTCGATGACCCCAAGGTCTTTCAGGGACTTGATGAACTCCTCGATGAAGAAGGGGATCCCCTCGGTCTTTTGCAGAATCA
>JAIWDV010000263.1:0-3271 GCA_048632525.1 Bacteroidales bacterium
TTATTACAGACAAGCCGGACTTTATTAGGGATCTGCTCTTAACCTGGAACGATTTTACGGACACGGAAAAAATTGCCCTTTGGCTAAGAAATTTGATTCTTGAAGATGATCCTGCACTTGTCGCGAAACTATGATCGTAGTAATGCCATCAACAGTGAGATAACAGAGAAAGGGGTTCTTTTCCTTTATGTACATCAAGATAGCACCAGAACTTTACAGGATAGATACAGGAAAGCCGAGTTGCTCGTCTTATCTCGTGAAGACTGATGAGAGAAACGTTCTGATAGATCCCGGGATCGCTGACCACGTAGAACTCCTTTTAAAAGACCTTGAAGAGATCGGGGTCCATGCAAAGGATATTGACGTCGTCATCAATACACATGAACACGTCGATCATATCGGTGCGAACAAATACTTTCAGAAGCGTTCCCTCATTGCGGCACACAGGTATGCAGCGACAAAGATCATGTCCGCGGATGATGAGGTGCTGATGTGTCGAGCACACGGGCATGATGTGAGGGGATACAGGGTCAACCTCTGGCTCATGAACATAAATGCCATAACAGTGGGTGATTGGTTTCTGAAAGTACTCCATACCCCCGGGCATACATCAGGATCGATCTGCATCTTTGAGCCGTACAAGAGGATTCTATTCTCAGGTGATATGGTATTTACAGATGGTACGATCTCTGATATATCAAGATCCGGAAGCTACGGTGAGTACATAAATTCACTTGCCAGGCTTAACACGATGAAGATCGATATTTTACTGCCTGGTCATGGTAGAACTTCGGAGAACGCAGAGTCTGACATCCTGAAGGCCCTTGAGAACGCAAAGCGAAAACACGAGGAGTTTTTGAGTGATTGAAGGCAGAGGGGATGCGATGCCGCTATTCGGGGAAAAACGTGACTTTGATCTGGCCCAGAGGGGACCCTGGAGACTCCAGACTTGAACCTGGGGAGTACTGGAGTAATGGAGTGCTGGAGTGCTGGAGTAATGGAAAAACTGAGCCCTGAACCTCGGCGGGATTCGCTCCGTCATTTTTATGATAGTTCTTTTATAAGAGAAAGAATTCCTTAAATATTCAATATTCAATCGAAAATATTCAATGATTTGAGGATAGCCCAATACAATTTTTTCCCACAAAATGCACAAAAATAATTACTATGGTACAAAAGGGGTGGACAAACCATGGATGACAATTTGCTCAAACAGATACGTTCCGAGGCCGAGGAGATATTTAAAAGTTCTGTTAAGGCTGTAGATCCTTATAATGCAGTGAAGCGCTTCGTGCGGGTGGAAGACAATAGCCTTATTCTAAGTGTGAAAGACCAGACAATGGTCAAACTTGATTTGACGAAATACGATCGAATCTCGATTGTGGGGGGAGGAAAAGCCACGGCGCCCATGGCCAGGGCCATTGAAGATCTCTTTGGAGAAAAGATCCACCAGGGGCTGATTAACGTAAAATATGGCTTTACACAACCACTGGCCATTACCAAAATCATTGAGGCCAATCATCCTTTGCCGGACCAAAACGGTGTAAAAGGGACAAGAAAAATTCTTGATTTCCTGCAAAGCGCCGGTGAAAAAGACCTGATCTTCTCCCTTATATCGGGGGGCGGTTCTGCCTTGCTTCCCCAGCCGGCCGGAAAAATCAGCCTCTCAGAAAAACAGGAGCTTACCAGCAGCTTGCTGGCCTGTGGTGCAAGTATTGATGAGATAAATACTGTCAGGAAGCATATTTCATCTTCCAAAGGTGGACAAATGGCAAGGGCCGCGTATCCTGCAACCACTGTCAACTTGATGCTTTCCGATGTGGTGGGAGATAAAATGGATGTAATCGCATCAGGGCCTTTTACACCTGACAGTTCCACTTTCAAGGAAGTTTTAGAAATCTTCAATAAATATGATTTGGAAGATATCTCCACTACAATTCGTGAACATATAATGGCGGGGATAGAGGGCCAAATTCCTGAAACACCCAAAGCGAATGATCCGGTATTCGAGCCGGTTTTTAATATTATCGTCGGGAGCAATATATTAGCCCTGGAAGCGGCGAGGGAAAAAGCGCAGGCGCTTGGATATGAAACCCTGATCCTTTCCTCGGCCGTGGAAGGAGAAACAAGAGAGGTGGCGTTAGTGCACAGCGCCATTGCCAAGGAGATTGTGAGAACGGGCCGGCCGATTCCGCCACCTGCATGCATAATTTCCGGGGGCGAAACCACCGTTACTATTCGAGGCAAGGGCCTTGGAGGAAGAAACCAGGAGTTCGGTCTGGCCGCTGCCATGGACATCGTGGATCTCCCGCCCAGGGTGGTTATCCTGAGTGGCGGCACGGATGGAAACGACGGCCCCACTGACGCAGCAGGCGCTGTGGTGGATCCTTTTACAGTGAAAAGGGGGGTAAGTCAAGGGATGAGGGCGGCGGATTTTCTGAATGATAATGACGCCTACCACTTTTTTGAAAAAACAAAAGACCTCCTGATGACGGGTCCCACTAACACTAATGTTATGGATGTACGGCTTGTCTTAGTCCGGTAAGCAGACCGAAAGGTAAACCCTGGTATGCCCAAACATTTTAAGATTCCATTTACCCAGATCCACATTGGCAGATTCCTTTTCCTTCTCATCTCCATGGTACTCATGTTCGCCCTCCGTCCTTTCCTGGAAAACTTTGTCCGCATCTCCTATCTTATGGATATCTTCTTCTTTGTAATTTTCCTTTCTGCGGTTTATGCCATCAGCCAAAAAAGGAGCACTTTCATCATCGCCCTGGTCATGGCTCTCCTGATGGAAATTATAATATGGTTAGGCCATCTCACGGACATCTCTTCTTTCCGCACAATAGGCAATTTCCTGGCTATCCTCTTTACAGGTTACACCGCGACGGTCATCCTGTTCTATTTATTCACCGAAGATGAGATTACGATTGATGTCATCATGGGAGCGATATGTGTCTATTTCCTGATTGGATTAGCGTGGGCCTTCATTTTTTTTACCTTAGAGCTGTTTCAGCCCGGTTCATTTCAAATGCCACAGGGACAGGGCATTGACCTATCCCACTTTTCATATTACAGCTATGTCACCCTCACCACACTGGGTTACGGAGATATTACACCCATCAGCACCCAGGCACGATCATTGGCTCTGCTTGAGGCTATCATGGGCCAGCTTTACATAGCCATCCTCGTTGCGAGGCTGGTGGGAATACACATTGCACAGGGGGTTAGCAGGAATAAGCGCTAAGTTGTTTTTGCCCAGGAGGGA
>JAIWDV010000264.1:0-3263 GCA_048632525.1 Bacteroidales bacterium
ACAGGAATGTTGATTATCACCGATGTGCTTTCCAATATCAAACGCCTGCTTCGTATTGTAGACGCAATAGACGTGGAAGGCATTGGTGAAGAGATATCCATTGTTCCCCTTGAACATGCAATGGCTACTGTGATGGCGAAATCATTAGGCACTCTTTTTCAAAAAAAGAAGGTCAGGGTCAAGAAAGGTGCGTCTCTGGTATCTGATATCAAGATTGTTCCCGATGAAAGAACCAATTGCCTGATAATACTGGCATCTGAATATGATACCATGAAGATCAAACAACTGGTAAAAATGCTGGATAGGGAGACTCCCCCCGGCGAAGGGGATGTTCACGTTTATTATCTTGAGAATGCCAATGCCGAAGAGCTTGTAAAGGTTTTGATGGCCATTCCGTCAAAACAGGAAAAGGGAGTGAAAAAAGGAAAGGCACCGGTTGTATCCAAAGAAGTCCAGATCGTGGCTGACAAGGCTACCAATTCCCTTGTAATTATGGCAAACAAGGATGATTACCTCGTCCTGGAAGAGGTAATAAAGAAATTAGATATTGTACGAAAAATGGTATACATCGAAGCCCTTCTCATGGAAGTTGATGCCCGGAAGGCATTCGACCTGGGTATGCAATGGTTTATTGGAGATGAAACGATCGGTACGCGTGACGGCAAGAATATTGCGGCCTTTGCCGGCTCAACACCATCGCAGAATCTTTTTCCGTCAATTGATCCCGTTACCTCGACTGGCATACTTCCCCCCGGGTTATCCCTGGGGATTTTGGGACAGGCCATAACTATTGCAGGGATTGATTTCCCAAACATTGGAGCGGTCGTAAAGGCCTTTCAGGGTGATTCTGACGTGCATATCATCTCAACTCCCCAGCTTATGACACTCGATAACGAAGAAGCGGAGATCCAGATTGCAAAAAATATCCCATATCTTACCAGTAAGGATACATCAGCAGCAAACATAGATTACAGTAATTACGAATACAAAGACGTAGGTGTCACCCTCAATATAGTGCCACAAATTAACCAGGAGAGATTTGTACGTTTGAAAATTTCCCAGGAGATTGCCCAGGTGGTTGAAGCTGAATCCGTAATTGGCCTTCCCACCACACTGAAAAGGGTTGCCAAGACCACTGTGACCGTTAAAGATGGTCATACCGTGGTTATTGGCGGCTTGATCGATCAGGCACTAAATGAAAGTACTTCAAGTGTGCCTTGTCTTGGAGATATCCCCGGTCTCGGATGGCTTTTCAGGACCACTTCGAGGGCCTCAGATAAAACCAACCTTTTCATTTTTGTTACGCCCCATATCATTGAAAACCCGGACGAGGCAAAAAAGGTTTATCAGGAAAAGAGAGATTACATCGAAAAACTTCAAGGGGGCGGTATCAAGATGTATGACCGGCCGGGCAGTAAGAGTTCCAAAGAAAAAAAACAATAATCTTTTTAGAGTTAAGGCATGGGCCATAGGCTGATTGGTGAAATATTGAGAGATATCTGCGGTCTTTCAAATGAGTCTCTTGAAGAAGCTCTGAGAATACAGGAAGAAAAAGGAGACCGGATCGGTGAGATATTGGTACGGCAGAAGGCCATATCAGACTCCGACCTTTTAAAGGCCCTCAGCATTCAATTCAACCTCCCTTTTTCATCAACCCTGCCTATCGAAGACTTGAACACCGAATTCACCGCAAAGGTTCCTATCCAGTTTCTAAAAAAATACAAGATGGTTCCGGTGGTTGTCCCCAATGGTGCATTCATAGCCACTAACGACCCTCTCCTCTTTCAACCCTTGGATGACCTGCGGCTTCTCCTGGGTCTGGACGGGATCAAGGTTGTTCTTACACCTTACTCCGCTATCCTTTCAACAATCAATTTTGCCTATGACATGAGCAGCGATTCTGCTGAACAGGTCATTCAGGACATGCATGAGGAAGACACGGATCTGATCATTTCTGAGATAGAGGAGACCGGCGATCTTCTCGAGGACACGAGTGATGCTCCCATTATCAAGTTAGTCAACCTGATGCTGTCTCAGGCAGTAAAAGCCCGCGCCAGTGACATCCATATAGAACCCGCTCAAAACCGTATAAAGATTCGCTACCGCGTGGACGGCGTTCTTTATGACAGGCTATCCCCGCCCAAGCATATTCAAGCAACGTTGACTTCTCGAATAAAGATCATGGCCAAGATGAATATAGCCGAAAAAAGGCTTCCACAGGACGGCCGGATCGAGATCAGGATTGCGGATAAAAATGTAGATATCCGTGTATCGACCATTCCAACGTCCTTTGGCGAACGCGTGGTAATGAGGTTACTTGACAAGACTAATGTCCTGCTCAAGGTTTCAGATCTCGGAATGCCGGAGAATCGCTTGAAGGAGTTTGATGCCCTTATTAGATCTGCCCACGGGATCATGCTGGTCACGGGGCCAACAGGTAGCGGAAAGACCACCACCCTTTATGCTGCCCTTTCTACAATTAATCGATCTGATATCAATATCATTACCATAGAGGATCCCGTCGAATACCAGATCGAAGGAATCGGCCAGATTCAAGTAAATCCCAAAATAGAGCTCACCTTTGCCAAAGGGTTACGTTCCATCGTGCGTCAGGACCCTGATGTAATCCTTGTGGGAGAGATAAGGGATCTTGAGACAGCCGAGATTGCCATACAATCTGCCTTGACCGGGCATCTTGTATTCTCGACCCTGCATACAAATGATGCGTCCAGCGCAGTGACGCGGCTTATTGACATGGGCATTGAATCTTTTCTGGTTACCTCCTCGGTCCTTGCCATACTGGCCCAAAGGTTGGTGCGCACAGTCTGCACTGATTGCAGGGAGGAATACACTCCTGACAAAGAGTCTCTTCAGAGTATAGGAATAGACCCGGATATGGCTGAAGGCAGGAAGTTTTATCGTGGCAAGGGATGCCCATCATGCCTGAATACGGGGTATATGGGAAGAACAGGTATATTTGAGTTGATGATGCTGGATGATAGAATCAAGAATCTCATATTGAAGACATCTGATGCCAATGCCATCAAACGCAGGGCCGTTGAACAGGGGATGGTCACCCTTCGTCAAGACGGAGCACAGAAGGTTCTAAATGGGATTACGACGATCGAAGAAATTTTTAGAGTAACTCAGCAGTAGGGTGTTTTTCCTATGATCTTGCAAAAAGCTCGTCAAACTGGTCTTCAAAATTGAACCTTTTATTGTTTTTCGAATTCCCATTCCATATCCTGCTTCTTTTCATCTTT
>JAIWDV010000265.1:0-3262 GCA_048632525.1 Bacteroidales bacterium
GCCTCGCAAAACTTCTTTATTCTTAATGAGTTATGAAAATTCCAAGACGTTAACTACTTATCAAGAACGTTCATAAGATGCCCAAGCTTTTGACACTTGGTTAACAAATATTTTCTGTTTTCCGGCCTTGGCTCAATTTCAATCGGGACACGACCGGTGACCTGTAGATTATACCCTTCCAGGCCGATAATTTTTCTGGGATTATTGGTAATCAGCTTCATCTTGCGCACACCAAGGGCAACAAGAATCTGGGCACCCACTCCGTAGTCCCGCAAATCAGGATCGAAACCGAACTGCTCATTGGCCTCCACCGTATCAAAACCTTCGTCCTGGAGTTTATAAGCTTTTAACTTGTTTACGAGTCCAATACCCCTGCCTTCCTGGTGGAGATACAATATGACACCCAGGCCTTCCTCCTGAACCATTTCCATGGCTTTTTTTAGCTGTTCTCCACAATCACAGCGATATGAACCGAATACATCCCCTGTGAGGCATTCGGAATGCACCCTCACCATAACTTCTTTGTCAGGATCGATATTCCCTTTCACCAGGGCCAGGTGTTCATAATCATCAATGTCGTTTGAAAAAGCAATAGCCTTGAATTCGCCATAAGGCGTAGGCAGGATCGTCTCTGCTGCACTGTGCACGAAGGATTCCGTCCGCATCCGATAGGCAATGATATCGGCCACCGCTGCAATCTTCATGTCGTGTTTTTTAGAAAATTTTTCAATATCAGGCATGCGCGCCATGGTGCCATCTTCATTCATAATCTCGCAGATCACAGCAGCCTCACTCAGACCTGCAAGACGGGCCAGATCGACTGAACCCTCTGTCTGACCTGTCCTGAACAAAACACCTCCCCTACGGGCCCTCAGTGGGAATACATGCCCAGGCTGGATAAGGTCTTCGGGCCTGGCATCCTCTGCCACGGCAGTCAGGATGGTGTGGGCCCTGTCAGCAGCGGAAATGCCCGTTGTAACTCCCTGCCGCGCCTCGACGGAAACCGTAAAAGCGGTTTTATATGGTGAACGGTTGTCATAGACCATTAAAGGGAGCTTTAGCTTTTCCACGTTTTCCGGACTCAAGGCAAGGCAGATAAGGCCGCGGCCGTACTTGGCCATAAAATTAATAGCCTCTGGCGTCACCTTTTCAGCGGCTATAGTGAGGTCACCCTCATTCTCCCTGGCCTCATCATCCACAAGGATTATCATCTTTCCCTGTCTTAGATCTTCCAGCACTTCCTTTACACTCGCTATGGACATTTTAATCACCGAACCCCTGTTTTATAAGCATTTCCATGTCAACACCAGATTTGGAGTCTTCCATACGGGTTGACCTGTCTTTAGAAAGAAATTTCTCGATATATTTTCCAATCAAATCTGTTTCTATGTTGACCAGGTCCCCGACCTTTTTTCTCAGCAGCGTCGTCTCCACGCCGGTCTGGGGGATGACGTTTACTTCAAAAAATCTCTCCTCACATTGGTTAATTGTCAAACTGATCCCATCTACCGCAATAGACCCTTTTTCAATGGTATAGCGAGAAAGTCCCCTGTCTATGCCTATCCTGAGTCGCCACGATTTGTGTTGCGATTCTTTTTTTAGTATTTTGCCAATTCCATCCACATGACCCAAAACCAGATGGCCTCCCAAACGATCTGTCAGCCGCAATGCCCGTTCCAAATTCACCAAATCGCCCTGTCTCAATAAACTGATGGTGCTTCGAGAAACGGTCTCTTTAGAAACATCCACACAAACAGAACCTTCAGATACGTCTGTCATCGTAAGGCAAACACCGTCAACACAGATACTGTCTCCCACGCGGCAGTCGGTCATTTGGAAAAGCGGTGCAACGGTCAACTCCATGTCATCACGGAGATGCCGAATGACCTTTACCTTACCAATACCTTCTATTAGCCCGGTGAACATTTGTTATAAATATTATACTAAAAAAATTTGGAGTTATCAGTGCTTCCTCAACTCTAAAGACAATGCTTTAGTTTGGTCAGATACTTGAAACTGGAAACTGGGAAGTATATGGATAGATAATTAGTCTATCTAGTTTCGAGTTTCAAGTATCAAGTTTCTCGTAATACTCCGGATAACCCACCATAAGGATATCGTCGTCAAATCGCCTGACATGGATATCTTTCAGAACCAGGCACTCATCCATCCTTTTTGATCCGGGACCTGCCGCCATGGGAACGCCATCTCCCCCTCCAAGAATCTTTGGGGCTTTGAAAATATAGAATTTATCGACCAGTCTTTCTCGCAGCATGGAACCCGTAATTAACGAGCCACCCTCCACCAGGAGGCTGGTCACTGACATTTTTCCCAGTATACCCATTAAGGCCGCTAAGTCAATCATTCCGGTCTTCATGGGGCAGACGAGGGTTGAGACGCCTTTCTTTTGAAATCGCTTTAGCTCTCGATCCCTCACCTGAGATCCAACAACAATAAGGGTATCAGATGACGAATCATGATTCAAGATTTTTGCATTCAGGGGCGTTCTCAAGTTGGTATCTACAATAATTCGCAAGGGGTCTTTGCCGCTGGTCCGTTTAAGGCGAGCCGTAAGTAAAGGATTATCAGCAAGCACAGTTCCAATCCCAACCATCACAGCATCTACCTGGTCCCTTAAGCGATGAACAAACTGTCTGGATTTTTCATTTGTGATCCACTTGGAATGCCCTCCGGATGTAGCTGTCCACCCGTCTATCGTAAGTGCCGACTTAACTGCAACAAAAGGGCGTCCCGAGGTGACAAATTTAATAAAGGCTTCATTTAGTCTGCGGCATTCTGTCTCCAGAACACCGGTCGTTACATCAATTCCCCTCTGTCTGAGAAATTCATTGCCACCACCTGATACCATTGGGTTCGGATCATTCATGCCAACAACCACCCGCTTGAGGCCGCTGCCCAGAATGGCCTCGGTGCAAGGCGGTGTCCTTCCATAATGGTTACATGGTTCAAGGTTTACATACAGTGTCCCGCCATCCGCCCTGCCTCCCAACTTGCTTAAAGCCTCCACCTCAGCGTGAGCCAAGCCTGCCTTTCGATGATAGCCTTTTGCCAGTATGCGTCCATCCCTGACAACTACTGCCCCCACTGCAGGATTAGGTGAGGTGCGGCCAAGCCCTTTACGGGCCTGCCGCAAGGCCTCCCTCATAAACTTTGCATCCATTTCATCCAAAGTTAATCTCTCAATATTTCGAGGTTTTCGTTCAGACACCACTTGCAAGGCGGGCAGTATCGTTAGGGCTTT
>JAIWDV010000266.1:0-3250 GCA_048632525.1 Bacteroidales bacterium
GCCAATAACATGATGTAGGGCCCCGGGTGCATCGAGTCTTGGCATACAAAAGCCCTATCCTCTTTATACTATATTGTCAAGTCGTTATGGAACCAACTTGCAATTCAGACACTAAATGGACATCTGTGGCTGAATGTGGCCGAGATTTGTATTCAAAGCTCACATCGGCATACAAGGAGCGTAAACTGTCCACAACCGCAGAGTCATACCGAGGGAGTAGCTTTGATTAGGGAAAGAGGGCTTTCTGAGGCAAAAAAGTGCCATGCTGGCATTCAGAGGATAAAGCCAGCTTTATCGGGATTGTATCGTCTATTGTTGGTGACAGAAGGTAGTTAGGGCGGTCGGGGGTTCCTCATGACTCCGTCCAATTCACGACGGATACGTCGGCACTTCAGAGCTATCTTGTTGCGAGCCTCCTCATGGAGAGTTACTACAAATCCAACGATTTCGAACGGCTTGAACAGGGCATAATAGTTTTGATAGTAAACAATTACGTGACTGTCGGAAGGTAGTAACTGCTGACGGATACGAGGCAGTGTCTTTTTGTTTAGCTCTTTGCGTCCTTTTCGTAACAGGTACAGTTGAAGCAGATTATAGGCAAGCATGATAAAGACGACCTGATTGACCACCATAGAAAAAGCGCGAGAGGTAAAATTAGTCAAATCGATGAAGCACTTAACCTGACGGTATCTCTCCTCGGTAGTCGTTCGGATGTGGTAGTCCTGAGCTGCCTTTCTCGGATCCTGAACCTCCTTAGTATCAATCAGTAGCCACGTCTCCTCGTGGCCATCGGCATAGTGCTCACGATTGGCCACAACACTCAGTGGCACCGTACAGGAGGACCAGCTCCGAAACCCGCCAATGACTGCCGCTTCCCTTTTGACAAGTACTTGCTTTGGCGGTAGGGGTGGCTTTTCCTCTTTGAGTTCCCGGAGCTTTTCCTGTCTCTTTTTTTCGCGCTTTTCGATCACCTTGGGCCTTGGTCGGGCTGGCTTTTTGACCTCCTCCTCCGGCTCTTTTAAGCGGACCCAATCTGTCTCAGGCAGTCCGAAAAGCGACATGGCATCCTTATATATATCCATGTTGCGACGAATCGGGATGAGGATATCAATCCCGTAATCCTCTTTGCAAATAGAGATGGCCTTGCCATCCAGGAAACCACGGTCCAGAATAAGCCTCTTCATCACCCCCTTTCCCACCACCTCCACAAACTGTTTCACAAGCTCATAAAGCACCGGACACTCGTGATCTTTACCCGAGACCACCTTAACTGCCACAAAAATGAAGAAGTCCAAAGCCCGGTTCGTGTGCAAAAGCGTTACCATCTTATAGCAGCGCCGCCACTGGCAGTGAACCTTCTGATTATCGGTCATCTCCTTATATTGGCGTGAACTGACAGGATGATTATGTTCATCGAACAGTAGCCTGACTGAACCCTCATAGTTGGGATTATCAGGAACAAAAAGGTAGGAGCCGTCTCCTATGAAAATACCCTCTTTGTCAAAACTACGATGCTTGCGAAACACCCTTACCACATCATTACAAAACCACTTCATCAGGGCACCTGCATCTGTGTCCTTAGCCATCTTGCGGAGAAAGTCCTGGTCACAGGGTGTCTCACGATCATACTGGTTCTTGTTGTTGAAACCCTCACAGACAATAGTTACATCTCCAGTATCCGGATGGACAACCTTCCGGCCCGCCTCGGGCCCAAAAGCATTGAGCATTCCTCCTGAGCGCACCAGCAGGGGAAACCCGTTGAAGGAATGGACGCCATGAAGCCTCATGGAAAGGTTGCTGGCTACATAAAACCACACCGGTACATCTTCTTTCTTCCGGGGGGTGGGGTAAGTCGCAGAGAGTTTATCAAGAATTGTTTTAGCTTTAATGTATCGGAAAAATTCAGTCTCAAATACCTCGCTGGCAGACTCCATGTAGTCAAAATTTCCATTACCAAGCGCCTCTAAAACAAAGGGCTTGTTCTTCTCAAATACCACAAAGTCCATCTAAATCCTCACCGTGATATCTTCTTTTTGCCGGACCCAGGGATCTGCTCCCGGCGCATCGCCTCCATCTCATCCATGACCCGAATCATCTTCCTGTGCATTTCCACAAGCCTTGAACGAGCGCGTCTAAGCTCCTGATAACGTCTCACCTTGATCTGTACCTCAACGAGAAAACCATGCGGAATAACGCGTAACCTGGTCTTGCCCTTCTCACTGGCACTTAAAACCATTCGGCTATGGAGTTCACCCTGAGCACATTTACATCCTGGCTTTCCGCATTTGCGTTTCAGTTCATAGACCGATCCTTTGATCACGGGCTTATGGGAAAAAGATGGCTCGATAAGTTTTCTGGCCTCATCAGATAGTCTTCTAAGTGACTGCCGAAGGCGGCTGAATTTTTGTCTGTCCTCACTGTTCTGTATGCTCATTACTATATAAGCATACAGATTGATACTCAAAATGCAAGAAAAAAATCAATGTCTTCTAAAAAAAATTGGTCTTTGGGAGAAGGTGGGCTATTGAATAGCCCAAAGGCTATGATAATGCGGGTCTACGACAGTCTCCGCCAAGTCGCCAAGGATGAAACCGCTACTGTCTGAACTGCAGCTACCTCATGTGTTAGCTTAATGAAAATGTCCCCATTAACTGCTGTGTTAAAATGTCCCCATTATGAGAAAGGACATTTTAAACATGAGTCAGAAGGAGAGGCAGAGGAATAAAATAACGAGTAACCTTCGTATAATAAGTGTTATTCAGCGCCTGAACCTTGTAATACTGCTGGAATTGTTTTTGTCAGAATTTTAAGATCCAACCATAGCGACCACCGGTCAATATACTCCATGTCCAGCTCCATCCACTTTTCGAAGGGGATATCAGATCGGCCATCAACCTGCCATAAGCAAGTGATGCCGGGTCTGACAGAGAATCTTCTGCGATGCCAGTCCTGGCCAAAACCATTATAATCTCTAACTGGAAGTGGTCTGGGTCCTACAAGGCTCATATCTCCGCTTAAAACTTTCAAAAATTGGGGGAGTTCATCAAGGTGTGTTTTACGTAAAATGCGACCAATCCGTGTAGCGCGTTCGTCGTTTTTTATCGCCACCAGAGCGTGACCATCTGCTTCAGCATCCCTGCGCATAGTTCGGAACTTGATTATGCGATATAACTGGCCTCCACGTCCAGAGCGCACCTGCCCATATATCACAGGAAGACCATCGTCTAAAAGGATTGCTATTGTAACCAGT
>JAIWDV010000267.1:0-3236 GCA_048632525.1 Bacteroidales bacterium
AATGCTGTTGATCTGGAGATACTGACATATATGATTGTACTGAAAGGGTATTTCCAGCAATCCACTGAAAAAGTAAAGTTGTCGGTAATTGTCGGTACAGGAATAATGCATGCTGACGCTGATGGTGACGAGACAGGTTGGTGTGCCAAGGTTGGATTAGGATTAGACTTTTTTACATTTCAAAACATTTCCCTCGGCATTGAAGGAAATTACACATTTGGAATTGATGACGACCTTGATGAGGTCGGATATTCCAACTTCACTATAGGAGCTGCTTATCATTTCTGATAATTTTAAGTTTACATTTCAGAATGAACGAGTAAATTGATCAACTTTCGACGTCGTAGAAATTAGTGCAGCCCAATTGGCAGGCTTTGCGAAAGGTACGTAGGTATACCAGGGGGGGGGAGGAAGAAAATGAAAAGCAAATCATTAAGTTTTTTGTGTGTTCTTATTTTTGGTGTTTTCATTATAGTATTGGCTGGTTGCAATTCCGGAGGGGACGGAGACAACGAAACGGATATATTCGATACACATACACCCGCGCCTAACGGTGCTGCCGAGATTTCATTGGGAACATCCAGGGTCACCGTACAATCCGACAGCTCGGACAGCGCTACAATTACTGCCACTGTTCTGGATGGGAATAAAGCTGTCGTGGAGGGAGTTACGGTCACATTTTCTGCAAATGGGGGGCAGATCAGCGCCTCATCCGTGGATACGGATGAAAACGGGCAAGCAGAGATACTGTTTTCATGTGGAACCGTAGATAAAACCAATCAGACTGTCACAATAACCGCGCAGATAGAAGGACTTGATGCGATTACGATACCGATACCGATCAAGGGGACCACTATCACACTTTTTTCCGGCGAAACAACGAGTATTGCAGTTGGCGAATCGCCTGAAATCCTGACGGTTTTGGCGCAAGATGCTGGCGGGTCACCCATATACGATGCTTTGCTCACTCTGAGCGCCACGCCTGCAGGTATAGTTAGTTTGTCAAAAGACACCGGCGTTACTGATCTTGCCGGCGAATTTGAGGTGTCTGTAACAGGCAATCAGGCCGGAGATGTAACGATAACAGTGGAAGGGTTGGGAACAACTGCAACACAAACATATACAGTGGATAGTTCAGGTGCCGTGTTTGGGATTGTTTCCCCGGAAGAAGACCCTTGTAGCCTCTTTACCGATCAATACCTTACAATTACAGTAAATAGCCCCAAGGGGCATAATGTACAGTTTGCAACAACAGTTGGTCTGTTGAGTGACGATGACGAAAGTGACCAGTCTGTAGTCACGGCTGACGGTTCAGACGGATCGGCTTCAGCCGTTCTTCGTTCAAGTCAGGCGGGTGTCGCCACCGTCCAGGTGTTCGACGCGACTGATTCTTCTATTACAGATTCGCTGACGGTGGCTATTGCAACGCCATGGAGCGGGGTCGGTCTAATTTCGCTTCAGACCAGTGCGACTGTTGTTGCGCCGAGTACAGGGGATACCAGTAATTCGATTACTCTGTTTGCAACAGTGAGAGATCATTGGGGTGATGTTGTGAGCGGTGTTCCGGTGGTCTTTTCGATCGAAGACCCCACAGCCGGAGGGGAGTACATATTTCCTGTTATTGCATATACGAATGACCATGGTGTTGCGACTTCGAAATTTACTTCCGGCTCGTTGGCTACTGATGCAAATGGTATAACTGTCAAAGCTGCAGTCGTTGACACGGAAATTGATGATGACTCGGTAAAAATAGTTATTGGCGGGACCGCGGGATCAGTGTCGATCGGGAGCAGCACCAAAATTTCATCCAACGAGACTGATACCTCCTACATCCTGCCTATGTCTGTGCTAGTGGCCGATTCAAACGGCAATCCCGTCTCAGGCGCTAAGGTTTCCCTTAATCTTTGGCCCAGCAAGTATCATGTGGGTTACTGGTTTGACAATGGTGATAAGTGGGTTGTGGATTACACGAGCTATGGGAATAATAATGAGGATGAAAACAGGAATCTAATTCTGGATGCAGGGGAAGATCTTAACCACGATGGTGAACTGACGCCTCCAAACTCTGCTGCAGGAACGCTGCCTACAACTGTTACAACCGATGAAAATGGTGTCGGTAATTTCAATCTTGTATATTTGAAGAGTTCCGCGGTATGGATCGAAGATGAGCTTATAGCCAGCACCTTGGTGTGGGGCACAGAGACCGTTGCTACTTTAACTTTCACCTTACCTTATATGGTTGGTGAGGAGGAACACTTGCCGGCTTGTCCCTATGTTGCTCCATAGAAAGCAGAGTCCGGATCATTCACAAAGAAATCATGCGAAAAAGGGTAGTTCCTACAAAACAATGCAGGTTGAGCAATACCGTAGGAATTGGGGCTTTAGCCCCGCCTGTGGTACAGTGTTTTTGCGGGACTAAAGTCCCGCTTCCGTACAAGGGTGGCAAAAGTTATAATATGTAACCTGTTGAAATTATTGACCCGCACTGTTTTGTAGGGACTACCCGAAAAAGCAAGTGCAATACTGAGAATACGGTTTTGAAATTAAACTGTTATACTTTGTTCGGTCATAAGATGGTTATGTCTGATCATAAACACAAAAAAGATTGACGAATGAAAACAATACGCATCAAAATATTTTTTTTGATAGTAAGCATAGGAGTAATAGCGGGCATGTTATCGGGTTGCGCCTCACAGAAGCAAGATTTTCAGATACGGGACAAATACAAAAATCTTCACAAATCCGCAGATACAAAAACTTTGCCTGACATGACAAGTGATGAACCTGACATGACAAGCGATGAACTTGAAAAATCGGGGGATGCCTTTTTGAGCAGAGGTAATCTCCCCAGGGCTTTAGTGCAATACGAAAAATCTCTGCAACTCAACCCGGACAATATCGGGGTCGTTTACAAAAAAGGTCTGTTGTTTGTTATCGGGGGATTAAATCAAGACGCCATTAAGGAATTTCAAAAGGTCATTAAGGAAGAATCCGGGCATGCTTTAGCTTACAAGGGCATGGGGCAGGCTTTTTTTCAAATGAAGAAATATGACGAAGCAAAAAAGAATTATCAAAAAGCCATCGAACTGGATCCAGGGCTTTGGAAGGTTTATAATTTTTTGGGAATTATCTATGATTACAAAGAAAAATATCATAGGGCTATTCATAAATATAACAAAGCAATCAGTCTGAAGCCTGACGAAGGATTTTTGTACAATAATCTGGGTGTATCCTGG
>JAIWDV010000268.1:0-3234 GCA_048632525.1 Bacteroidales bacterium
CTTTTGCCTCTATCTTTTGTCAACATGAGAACATAAATGAAAAAAGGAGTTGTCATTGAAAGGTAAAACAGTTGTAAAACAGAACCTGTTCAAGGTGTAATTTTTATCAATCACTGTATTATCCTAAGAACCTTATTGGTATTCGGCGGTTCGCCACGCATAAGCGGCTGGTAAAGGAGCGCAGCGGATTTACCAATCCAAGTAAGTTAATGCTTTTGTGTACGCCCGGCATGGGCGTGAACTTATGGGGTGAAAGTTCCCTATACGTGAACCCTGTTAATGTGCTGAACACATTAACAAAAGTATTAGCCGAAGGCAAGGGCGGAATCGTGAGGTTCTGTCTGAAGGAAGCCGGAGTGCAAAGCTATGATGTATTCTTTGATAGATGGTGTAGAAGATAGTAGAGAAATATAATACAGATGCCAATGCCACAGATTACATATAAATATCGCAACTATCTGTGAATAAATCTGAATGTTTGATTCATAGCAGATATCACAACATCACCTAACCTGTGATACGTTGGAGGTATCCATACTTTTGAAAGGGCAAATTCATTGCAGATATTGCAAATATCGCTGACCGCATGTAACAAAGAAGGCAGGGTCGCTGACAACCCTGCCTGTCCTTAGTGCTTGGCATGAGTCTCGTTTTTGCTTCTTATTTTTTGTTATTCTTGTTCACCGTATCGTGAGGCACGGTTACCGTTGCAGTATCGGTTGAGCTGTTTCCAGATGAATCAGCACATTCGACTGTGATCGTATAAATGCGACCGCTTCCAGTTCCAGACCGTTCTGCCCTGAGTTTTAAAGTTAAGTCGCCGGAGATTACCCAGTCTGGAGCGGTATTGCCGTCACCCAAGCCGTTAACTGGTTCATTGCTTTCCACTGAGATAATTTGACAGACGGAATCGCAGTTATCCGTAGCGTCAATTGCAACAACCACAGGTACCATCTTGTGATTTGGGGGCCAAAGTTTGTTCGGGTTCGCGGTTACCGAGGTAATAATTGGTGCCTCATGGTCTTCAACCGTCACAGTGGCGTCGCAGGTGTCAGAAGCACCCTTTTCGTCGGTCACAGTCAGGGTAACATCCGTGTCACCTAAGCTATATGGTCCAGCTGGTTCCTGAAAAAGGGTAATCGGATCTCCATCGGGGTCATAAGAACCGTCATCCACTGAAGCGTCTGCGCTGCAGGTCGTAGACTCTGTAAGCACTTTCAAATCCTGACAGATTGCCACAGGCGGTTGGTTTATGTTGCCAGAATGACTAACGGGTCCTCCAAGCGCCCATGCCTCAGGTATGATGCCCAAGCAGCGTGAAGGCTGATCAGCCGTTGCAGTCGTGCCAGAGTAATAGTCGTGGGTAAAACCGGATTCGTTATTATAGATGGAATTAGGAATCGGATTTGCCAGCGTTTCATCCTGCCAGACATAGAATTGCCCCGTTTGGCAGTTGACATAATCTGTGGCCTCAGCGTGATTACTTACGGTGGGTTTTGGCGCCGTACCCACTGCGTCAAAATAAAATAGTATACAATGTCCCCACTCATGTTTGAATACGTTGCGATGGCCGCGGTAGACTGCCGCATCAATTTGCATCGAAAAGTAAGTCTGGCCAGTTCCCATGTATGCTGCGAGGCCATCACCGTAACCGATCCATTCATAATTATTGGTCGTCAGATCGGTTGCCCTCGGATCCCAAATCACGATTACAGAATCAAATTCAGGATCACGTTCTGGCGCGGTATCTTCCGGAGATGGCCACCAGCCATCCCCAACCTGACTAAGCTCGCTCAGTACTCGCTCGGGAAATCGCACCGTTATATCAGGAACCATATTTCCGCTCGTCAAAGCGGGGATGTCTATTTCAACAAACTGCTTGGCGGCTAATGCGGCCTGTTCCATTTCATCCTGCATCATAGACGCGACGTAATGATGATATGTGCCTGTATTGTCAGTAACCTCAAAATCGGTCTCTTGGTAGATCAATACGAGAATTTTCCAGCTTGGATTGGGATCCATGGGGACGATTGGCTTGAGCTCCAAATCGTCAAACCATGCGGTGCCGGTAGTCGTCCCGGCCCAGTATCCAAGGCGAGCACCGACTGTGACCTGGATATCGCTGCCGGAATTGAATAGGATGCCATTGCGGGTCCAATCCCGCGTCCCAAAAACGCCCGCTGAATGTGTCCAGGTGCCGTATAGCGACAAATTGGCACCCGCGTCCACGGATTCCGCAGTATGGCCGACGTTATCGGTTTTGATCCAGCCTGATAGGAAGTACAATTTGTTCGGCTCGACATCTACCGTCTGAATCCATCTTGCATCGTTCGGGGTCGCGGCGTAAATTTTTACACTCTTGTCGTCAGTTCGTGCCTGGGTGTCGTCCCAGGTGGGAATTGCCGATGGTTGCCATGCGTCCCATGCCCAGTCGATCGGCGACTCTGTCGGGGAATAGTTACCTTCCTCGAAACTCCCATTCGATAGGATATTTGCGGGCTCACCCTCGTTGTGTAGCTCTGCGTAAGCGTTTGCCAAACCCAAAAAGCAAAGGATAGAGACCACGGTGATCGCTAAACCTGATGTTATTCTGGGCCTCATAGAAACGAAAAATGCCCCGCGAATAGAGTTATACATTTTTCCTCCCTCCTCCTTTTTTATGTTTTAGGAAAGTTGGGAAAAAGTCTTGATAGATAGCGAAAAAGCCTCAAAAGGGTATACGATTCCCCCAGAGGCTTTCGCATCGGCATCTTCTGTAAGCCCTTGATCATGGCTTTCTCCACTAAATTTAAGGGTTAAAAGATTGGTTTTTGATATGCTAACAGCAGGTGAATTAAGCTTCAGAATGAGGACAATAGTTCGAATAAGATGAGGTTATGCGTTACGCTTCTGTGCAACAGGAGATGTACAAATCTATTTAAGAATATCTTTATAGAAAATAGGGGTGATTGTCAATAAAAATTGTTTCGAGTAGGTGAGCAAGATATCTTGATATCTCAATTTGATGTCAAATCGGGCTTGTCAAAACCTGTGTTACCTTGCCTTATCTATGACCGCCCACCAGGCGATTTTGTCCCAGATTTGTAATTGATATCACAACATTTGTCAAATTTTGGGGACAACTCTTGGAAAATCGACATGCATGAACCTAAATTGAGCGATTTTTTACTCGACCTGCACCAATCTCTTGCGCATCAAGGACTTGCGAAAAGTCTCGACATATCCATTGGTATG
>JAIWDV010000269.1:0-3225 GCA_048632525.1 Bacteroidales bacterium
CCAAAAATTGGTTTTAACAATGTTGAAACTCTCCATTGACGCAGGCCAGAATTCCATACGTTTGTCTACGATGAGGAAGAGACCGAACATAAGGAAAGCTTGAACCACATAAACAACACACAGGGAGGCCAGTTGTCCAATACAGGGGATGAGAGCAAGAATAAAGGATGCCACGAGAACGGCAGCTCCCCAGACTACTACGAAGAGTAAGGAGTTCAGGAAGTAATCAAACCCTTTAAATACGTTTCCAACTTCGGGTTTTGGCTCCGTCTTATCGAAAAGGTTCAAGGTAATCAGAATGATACCCGCCAACATGGGTCCGGCCAGTATCCCTATTGTCACAGCACTGATTACCAGGGCAATGAGCGAGGCCAGCACAAGAGTGCCGAGGTTTTCTTTATACAGGTTGAATCCCTTTTCGAACCACTCACCGAATTTGACTTCAGCTTTATGCATTTTTACCCCTCCTTAATTTTCTGGTTGATGAAAGAGCATATATGCTCCCCCCGGAACAGTCAACCTTTGTCTAAAACCTCCCTGATTTTTACGGACATCTGTTTTATATTGAAGGGTTTCTGGATAAATACATTGCAACCTTTAACCAACAGATCCTTAGTCTGGTCATTGATACTATATCCGCTCGAGAGAAGGACCTTGACATCAGGGTTTATCCCATGCATATGATCATAAGTCTCCTGGCCACCCATGTCCGGCATAATCATATCCAATATAACCATGTCAATCTTATCCTGTTTCTGTTTATAGATTTCTACGGCTTCTTTGCCGCTTTTAGCCACGAAAAAATTGTAACCCAGGGTGCTCAGCATATCCTTGCCAACATCAATTATCATATCCTCATCATCAACCAGAAGAATTGTCTCCTCACCTTTCAAGAACTTTTCAGCCACCTGAATTTCTTTTATGAGTTCTTTTTGAGATCTCGGTAAGTAAATACTGAAAGTGGCTCCATTACCCTTGTTACTGTCAACCTTAATGATACCGCCATGATTTTTGACGATGCCGTAAGCAGACGCGAGCCCCAGGCCGGTCCCTCTTCCCATTTTCTTGGTGGTAAAGAAAGGGTCGAAGATGCGCTGCTTAGTTGCATTGTCCATACCCACTCCTGTATCGCTGACAGATAGTTTCACGTAATTGCCGGGTTCGATACCATAAGGCTTCACAAATACCTGATCAAGCATAACGTTTTCTGTTTCAAGATACAGGTCGCCGCCACTGGGCATGGCCTGCCAGGCATTGACATAGAGATTTAACAGGACCTGCTCAATCTGTCCTTGATCTGCTTCTACGATCCAGATGCCCTCCTGAAATTTTGAGTTTATACTAATCTCCTTTTTCGTGCGACCGAACATCTCAGAACTTTTTTCTATTAGCTCGTTTAGACTGACCGGCTTGACCTCATATTTTCCGCCTCTTGAAAACCCTAACAACTGTTTCGTAAGGCCCGCCGCATTTTGAATATATTGTTCAATGTTTCTCAGTTTTTCATGATGAGGATGGCTTGGATCAACATCCAAAAGCATTAATGAAGCGTTTCCCTGGATCCCCATGAGCAGGTTATTAAAATCATGAGCAATGCCACCGGCCAGCGTGCCGACAGCCTCCATTTTTTGCGCATGCTGGAGTTGGCCTTCAAGTTTCTCTTTCTCCTTCTCTGCCTGTTTACGTTTGGTAATGTTGTTTCCAATACCGAGAATACCTACAATTTGACCATTTTCATCTAATCTTGGTGTTAACGTTGAACTAATCCAGAGTTCGCGCCCGTCTTTCGTAACCTCTCTTATCTCAAAGGTTAATTCTTTATTATCTGAAAATACTGATGATTTAATTTTTTGTATACCTTCCTTTGTTTCATCATCCGGATAGAGGATGTCTATTTTTTGCCGACCAACAATTTCATCAGCCTTGTATCCAAAGATTTTTTCAGCACCTTTGTTCCAGAATAATACGTTGGAATCAAGATCGGTCGAGATGATGGAAATGGAAGAAGAGCTGTCCAGTATGTTTTTCAGGAATTTGTTTGTTTCCTGGAGCGCCTCCTCCGCGCGCTTGCGCTCCGATATCTCCTGCTGCAGAAGCGCATTGGCATCTGACAGCTCAGCTGTTCGCTCTCCCACACGCTCTTCAAGCTCGTCTCGAGCTGTCTGTAATGCCTCCTCGGCCCGCTTGCTTTTGGAATACAGCAACGCGTTTTCCATGGCCACTGCCGCCGGAAAACTCAACCCGGTAAGGAAAAAGAGATCATCTTTCCGGAAGCCGTCGGGCACCCTGACAGAGTGTACGTAGATAACGCCCCGGGTTTGCGACTTACTTATCAAGGGGACACATATTATGGATTTGATTTTAAGGTTTACGATGCTATCAGATAGATTTTCCTCATCTTCTTGACTCGTATCTGACATCATTACTGCTTTGCCATCGCGTATGACTCGATCCACTATAGTCCGACTGTAGCTGTTTTTATTACTCCTCCTTTTGTCTCGTGATCTGGTTATTATTTCTTTGAGTTTCCCGGTGGTGTCATCAATTAGTAGAATCGCTCCGCCGTCTATTCTTCTAAAACGGTCGAAGAGAGAATCCATAATTTTTTGGGATATTTCATTGATATCCAATGACTGCATCAGTGCGGAAGATACCTCATAGATCAGTTCCAGTTCCCTTTTATTCGTAATACGCCTTTCCCTGTATGAAAGATCCTTTTTTCTCCCATTAAGCTTTTCCGAAAGGTTTATGGAATACTTTGTATTCGCCCTATCTCTTGAGCATTCCCTGCCCAGGCTAATCACGGTGTCCCCGATGGAAACGGGAAGCCCTTCTTCCACCTCAAACTCATAACCGGGCTTTATCGGGTCTCCGTCAATCCAGGTGCCATTCTCACTTTTTAAATCCTCAATTAGTAATATGCCGTCCCTTTTGATAATTTTTACATGTTTTCTTGAAATAGAACGGTCCTTAATTTGAATGTCATTGTCAGAAGCCCTTCCAATAAAGGTGACATCATCTTTAAGTTCGGTGGACGTGCCCCCCATTGGTCCGCTGACAATATAGAGCTTGGTCATTGAACACTCCGTAACTCAAAAAAAAAGTTTAAATATTCCCTTAAACCACCCCGCAGTAGAGGGATGGTCCTAACTCTGCTACGCGTGTTTGATAGTTATTTGTTATGCCCTATGGAATAAAGTTCAAATGACAAAATCCAAATGTCAA
>JAIWDV010000270.1:0-3188 GCA_048632525.1 Bacteroidales bacterium
CGGCCGGCAATTCCAGGACTTGAAACAAAACATCGTCAAAAGCGATGAGATCCCTGGCGATCAGCCTGTCACGGGCATCAATGTACTCTTCATATGAAAGATGAAGCAGTGAACAGATTTTCTTGCTGCCGTAATACGACAAGCCATTGCTGTCGGCCACCGTTACCAGAAACAGGTAGAGCAACAGTTCATTGCTGCCCAGGGATGTCCAGAAACCGTTTGCTAGAAAACGATGCGGAATAAAACCAAAACTGCCCTTTATCTGACGGACCCGATGCGGGACAATAATTTTTTTCCTGATCATGGTATCTCCTCCTTGGGTTGCTTTTCCCGTTGTATTAACACAACAAAGCATCTCAAAATGGAATCTCTTCAGTATTTTTCTGCTTTGGATATAAAGCTTTTCGCAGGTGGATTACAGCCAGCTCTGCAGATTGAATAGCTTTTTCCACACATGGTGAAAGCATGGCGTAGTCGGCAGTAGGCAGCTTGGCGCAGGATTCAAGCGTCACATGCTCAAAATCGATGCACAGCCACGTCCCATCGTTCCCACACGTGTCTGTATTGCACTTCCTGTCTGGCTTATTGCATGGTTGCGTAACGCTGGAGAATCCCTTTCTGTCAGGATACCTTCACAACGCAAAACCGATTCATGCGTACTTGGGTGGCTCTCCAGAAGAGCTCCAACCAATTTTTCTGCCTCGCGGCATGTCAACCGGTGTTTCCGGATCGTATCCAAGGATTTTTTCTGGTTGCCATATGGCAATTTCGCCAACTCCCGGCCGACACTGATCGGAACCAGGCCAAGCTGAATTTCGCTTTGTATCTCTTTGCCTAGCCGTTCGATCAGCGATATACGACGGCTTACCCAACTTTTATGCCGTTCCAGTAAGGCTGCAATTTCAGTCTGTTTTAGTTGGTCTTCCCTATATAATGATCGAACTATCAAGGCCTCTTCAAACTCTGTTACCGATTTTGCTGTCCAGTTTAGCTGCAGCATAGCCGCTTTATTGGCACGTTCTCCAAGATCCACAATCCGTGTTTTTAAGTTGTCCCAGCCAAGCTTTTCTCCTGCTCGGTATCGCTTGAAACCATCTATAAGTTCATATTGATTTTCACCGTTCGTTGTGACAATTACCGGCGATATCTGTCCATGATTTTTTAATGACCGGAACATCTGCTGCTCAGATCGGGGAAATACTACACGCAGGTTGCTATAGCGTAGTCCTATTTTATCTAAACCTATGGTGGTAAATTCGTTCATTATTGGCGCCTCCCGATTTTTCCCTTTGGCTGGAAAGCAGTTTAGCATCTTAATTTTCATTTGAATATCGAGTCTCTCTAGGCAAGCGGGCCTTCAATCTTTTTAATTTGTTGATAATACGATAATATTAACCTTTAATGCGTCTCTCTTGCCTGTTTCGGGATTCAAGTATGAAATTATGTAATCACTTGTTTTATCGTTTAAAACAGACGCTAACGCGTCCCTCTTTTGTTCTTCTGTCTTTCTGCCATGAGTGGAATTCTCTCTACTTATTGGCTTTTGGACTGTTGATTTCTTTCCGTCTTGGGGCCGATTATATTCGGGATTATTCTCTATCCATTTTTCCCGACTCTCTCGTTCGCCTTGGCAGTATGATGGGTCTGTTTCTCTCTGCTGACGGCGCCATTCATTTTTGCGAGCCTGTTGACATTGCTTCTGCCCACAATATTCTTGTTTTTTCAGTCGTGGATTAGCAGGAACAAGACGCCGGCAGTGTTTGCAGCGTATCTGTAAGTGGACCATTCTGATCACCTCTGAAGCAGTTTTTTTTGTGGGATGCCATACGGCAACTCGGCAAGATACTTGAGGTGGTTGAATAATAATTTTAAGGAGAAGGCGGATCCAGCCAATGCTGGTCAATTCATGTTATTGTCATATATGAATGAAATCAGAAAAATAAAACTGTAAAAATGGAATAAAATGACTGGAAAGAAGGTGGGTCAAGAAACGGCAACACATTTAAGTGGAAATATAGGCTGGGCGGGTCACTTTTTCGCGGGAGGTGGCTCAGTTCTTGGCCGGTGGTGACGGGAGCATTCGCATTTTCTGACAACAAGCTGAAAAATGAAAAAATGTTGCTTGTGACTTAAAATTTTTGGTGTTTTTACTGTCACCGAGCGCTGATTCTATCAAAAAAGGAGCATATGGTTTTGTGAATTCCTGTTCTGTCAGAAATTGCGAATGCACCCGTGGTGACAGGGAGAAATAAATGAACAGAAGAAAATGTTATTGTAGAAATGTGATTGGGAAGTAAATTAAGGGAAGAAAATGGAATGGCTGGTTTTGGATTGCTGATTTTGACGGGAATTATATCCCTGATTTTGGATGGGAATTAAATCGCTGGTTACAGTTGTGCCACCGGGGAGAAGCCGAAATCCGAGACAACGGCTCTTCGCTGAAGTATTTCATTTGGGAATACTCTGAGCATCATAAGGTCGAAGGACCAGGTGATATTCCCATTATCCGGATTATCCGCATCAAATACCACCCACGGGCAATGCGCCTGGACGCTCTTTAAAGCACATGCGACCGTGTCATCGGCCACCGGGAAATGCGTGGCGACCCGTGAGACGCGGACTGGGATCGATCTGGCTGAGGAGGTACCCGAAGGCCCCCTGTGGCGTGTGGGAACTGTTCTGGACATCCTTCAAGCCGTCGATTGTCCTAAGAAAGACAGAGTAGAGTTGAGGTTGTAAAACAGGATCGGGAGGCTTGGTGAGGCCCATATTCTTGAAGGCCCACACTTCCGCCGGAACGGCCATTTCGTGGATGAACACATCCACGCCGTTGCCCCCGTTTTTGGCCTGGTTTATGCTGTGGTATTCGGGCTTGGTGTCACTCGTGTAGATCATGGACAGGCCATTCCACTCGAGCTTGTAGCCGATAGAGCCCTTTCGGCAATGGATGACCGGGAAATGGGTAATTTTCACGCCGGTTTCCGGGTTGTTGTATGCGACATTGTCTCCCTTCACTTTGCCGTACTTTGTCCAGTCCAGCTCAATGGGGACCAGAGCATAGGCGTCGTCGGGAGGATCGTCTCCAACGGGTATGGGATCGCATGGAAAAATTCCCCAATTGTGGCATCCTTGCATTCGCAACCTCGTCACCGGGTCTTCCCGCCATGCCCGCCGAAAATCGATTAACT
>JAIWDV010000271.1:0-3179 GCA_048632525.1 Bacteroidales bacterium
GTTCCTTTTCCAATCTCATGGGGCACATGAAAACAATCAGATGAATGATGGGCATTTAACCCCTTAACTGTATGATTGATTAAGCCTGAACCTTCATCACTTGTCACTTGAACAACTTCTACCGGCAAATCTTTAATTGCTTGTTTTACAACCTTGTCCCAGGTTTTGCCTTCCCTGTTTTCTTCATATGTTTCAACAACAATAAAATTTGATACCGGTTCAATTGAAACCAAACACGTTTGAGGATGAAAGGTTTCATCTTCGGCCAGAGTAATTTTCTTAGTAGGCATATTCTGAGCAAGTTCTGGTCGCTCACGTTCAGCAAACTCAATAATTAACTTATCCATCTCATTAGAAGCTTTTTGCTGAGAAGAGTATGATGAAGCGACAAAAGGAGAAAGCCCACTTAAATCTAAAAAGGTACTAACGTCATGAATACTTGCTACGCCATCCTTGGTGAATGCAAAATGGGCAGATGTGTAAATATTCGGCTTTGTTTTTTTGCTTAAAGAAAGTACGGGACACGGGCAAATTAGTCTGTTATAATAACAAGCATGAATGCTTCGTGTCAAAAACAATTACCATTTTCCTCCTCCGAAATTACTGGCCAAATCATTGATCTGCCGGTTGACACTCCCCGGATTCTCATTACAGAAAAAGAATACCTGAAACTCAAATGGGAGGCAGGTTATTGGCAAGGTCTGCACAAAAAAGCTCTTTTAAGGGAAGAAGCATTAAAAAAAACAATAAAGGAACAGGAAGGCCAAATCCGGGACCTGAAAAACCGGTTGTTTGGGAAAAAAAGTGAGAAAAAAAGTACTGCCAAAAAAGAAGGTGGAGCAAAACCCACAGATCCCAAACGCTCTCGAGGTCAGCAACCCGGCAGTAAAGGGCATGGACGTACAACTCGCCCCCATCTTCCCCATATTGATGAACCGATTGATTTTCCTGATGTCCCAAAATGTTCTAAATGCGGTACAGCCTATATTCCCGATGAAAGCATGGAATCGGAAATTATTGAAGTCGACGTTAAGGCTCATAAGCGTGTAATTATTCGCAGCTGTATGAAAAAGAACTGTTCGTGCAAGGGTGTACCCAATACTGTTACAGCCCCCATGCCTCCCAAGGTTATCCCAAAAAGTCCATATGGAATTTCAATTTGGGAAGCCGTTTTATTAAACAAATTCCATTATTGCCAGTCGACCAATCGTCTTCTTAATCAGTATGCAGAGCTGGGTTTACCTATCTCTTCAGGAAGCATTACAGGTGGTTTAAAGATACTCAAAAAGTTGTTCCAGCCTGTTTATGACGCTCTTTACAGTCAACAAATGACAGAAGACATGTTCCACAATGATGAAAGCAGTTGGAAGGTTTTTGAGAGTATTGAGGGCAAAATCGGCAACCGCTGGTGGCTGTGGGTCAGTCGTTCAGCATCTGTTGTATTTTTTCAGATTGCACCGGGACGCGGCGCAGATGTTCCGGTGGACCATTTTAAAAATATACAGCATCAAAAAATTATTGTTATCTGTGATCGGTACAGTGCCTACAAGTCATTGGCAAAGCAACTGCCCTTCATCATTCTGGCTTTTTGCTGGGCACATGTCCGCCGTGATTTTCTGGATGCAGCCAGAAAATATCCGGATCTGGAAGAGTGGGCACTGTACTGGGTGAAAAAGATCGGCGAACTTTACCACATCAACAACCAGCGTTGTAAAGAGTTTGATCAAAAACTTCCTATTCAATGGCAATCTGCATCATTCAAAAAAGAGCACGAGAAGCTTGTTGAAAAAATGGATGCAATGGCTGAGGAACGAGATGCCTTTGTGGATGCAAACAACCCTGATGCCTCTGATACAAATCTGCTGTCAGAGATTAAATATAAAATTTTAACAAGCCTGCAGAACCATTGGAAAGGGCTGAGCGTTTTTGTGAAACACCCTAAAGTACCAATGGACAACAATAAAGGAGAGCAATCCATCCGTAATCCGGTGACAGGGCGTAAGATTTTTTATGGCTCTGGTAGCCTCTGGAGTTCTCAGATGGCAGCGATAATGTTCTCAATTTTTCCAACCATGGTTTTATGTGGTATCAACTGCGATCATTGGCTGAAATCATACCTGACCGCCTGCGCGGAAAACCATGGTAAGGCGCCTGAAGATTTATCACCCTTTCTTCCCTGGAAAATGAGTGAAGAGCGTCTCCAGCAACTCGCCAAACCATTTGACACCTCATGATCCGATATTGTGGGCGGGAATTCACTCCCAATGAGCTTCACCTTATTCGATCCCTCATAAAAAATAATCCCCTGTTCAATCGGATGCGGCTTTCCAAAGAAGTATGCAGGATGCTTCAATGGCTGAAACCTGACGGAAAACTGAAGGATATGTCATGCCGTGTTGCCATGCTGCGCATGGAGAAAGATGGATTAATCCTGCTGCCCCCTCCCACTTGTGTCAAACGGCCTGTAAGAAAAATTGAGTTCACATCAGCCACTGACCCGCAAAATCCCGTCTTAAGCCCTGTCAATCAGTTACCGCAATTGCGTTTTCAAATGGTTACCAAAACTAACTCTGCTTTATGGAACGAGTACATTGAGAGATATCATTATCTTGGCTACACCCCCTTGCCTGGCGCACAATTGCGCTATTTTATTGCTGCAGGTGAACAACTTGTCGCATTGACAGGCTTTAGCGCGGCTGCATGGCAAACAGCGCCAAGAGATCAATTTATTGGATGGAATCATGAGCAGCGAAAAAAGAATTTATATTTGATTGCCAATAATGCCCGCTTCCTGATTTTACCATGGATAAAATCGAAAAATCTTGCATCCAAAATTCTCTCATTAACGGCTCGACACCTCCCGGATGACTGGGAAGAAAAATATAACATCCGGCCAGTATTGCTGGAATCTTTTGTGGAGAAAAAACGATTTACAGGCACTTGCTATAAGGCCGCCAACTGGCAATTATGTGGACAAACCAAAGGCCGAGGAAAACTTGGACCGTCCGGGAAAATGAGTGTTCCCATTAAAGATGTTTGGGTGTATCCTCTCGACAAGAAGTTCAGGAGCATTTTGAAAAATTGACTCATGAATAACCAAGCCGAATATTTACTTTAAACTGGATATTCGATATAAGAAATCGCATACCACATGTTGTATGCCTTACGCCATCTAATCA
>JAIWDV010000272.1:0-3178 GCA_048632525.1 Bacteroidales bacterium
ACGCCGCCGTGCGACATCACCCCAATCCCGCCGAACACCGAAAACATATCGATCACCGTGACCTTGGCACCGCCTCGGCCTGCTTCCAGTGCGGCCGACAGTCCGGATATCCCCGCCCCTACGACCAACACATCCGCGTCCAGCGCGGTCGCTTGTTGGGCATGTCCGCCATTATTGAACGCAATTCCAGCTATGATTGAAAACAAAGCGAAGACAAATCCGAATTTCTTAACCAAAGGAACTCCCTATCCCGATAGCTGCGCGTTTATGCTCAATTAAAGTCTTTAGAAACCGGCAGTATTTTCCTAAAAGGGGCTATCTACTTTATTGCTCCCAGAAATGGCTATTTCATTGAATTTATACCATTTATCGCCGAAACGAACTGACACATATACATCGAAAATGCTCATCAAATCAGTTCATTACAGCGAATTAAGGCCAGTTAAATGGATAGCCCCGTTCCTAAAAAAGCATATTTTTTCATGTGCTTTCAGATCTTTGACGATACAAGAAAATGGTTCAAAAAGCGTATCATGATCGCTGTATAAGCTATCTACGGGAGAGTTGCTTGCAAACATGCAACGTTCCACGAACAGTTTGATCATGTACCTGATAAGAGGCCTGATGCTTTCAACGTTCCATTCGTGATTGAATATGCCGAGTCCGGTAATCATGATCGCAATGTTGGGTAGATAAAGATTAGATTTGTTTTGCCAATATGGCAGATCTCCTATATCAGCACGTCACCATATGCAGTGCCAATCCGCCTTTTGAAGTTTCCTTGTACTTCGTAGACATGTCTTTTCCCGTTTCAGCCATGGTACGTATGACAACGTCAAAGCTCACAAGATGATGGCTTGGAATCTCCATGGTGGCAATCAGAAATGCGTTATAAGCCTTAACAGCTCCCATAGTACAGCGTTCGATACAGGGTATTTGTACATAGCCTCTTACAGGGTCACAGGTGAGACCCAGATGGTGCTCCATAGCAGTCGCCGCAGCGTTTTCTATTATCTGCATTGGATAACCATGGGCATGAGCAAGCATGGCAGCAGCCATACTCGAGGCAACACCGATTTCACCCTGGCAGCCCACTTCTGCCCCTGCAATGCTGGCACCGTATTTTACAAGGAAACCAATACATGCAGCAGCAAGAAGTCCGTTACGCATAGCTTGTTTGGGAAGCTTATGCTTATGTTTCATAACATAGGCGACTGAAGGGAGAACACCTGCTGAACCAGCCGTTGGCGCTGTGACAATGCGATGCCCGGCTGCGTTTTCTTCGGCAGCAGCAAAGGCATAAGTAATCAGGTGTACAAGTAATTGGTCTTCCACATGAGCTGACTTATACGAACGGCTCTTGAAGACCGGAGCATGCCTGTGCAGACCAATGGGACCGGGCAGCACCCCTTCAGTCTTCAAACCCCGTTCGACAGAATCTTCCATTGCTTCCAGTATTTGATCAATGCGCTGGTTTATTTCTACTTCACCGAGACCAGTAATTGCCTTCTCATTGGCCATCATAACCTCTGTGAGATTGACATTGTTCTTCCTCATCAATGGTTTAAGCTGTGTCATATTCCCGTAAGGATAAATGGGCTTACCGCATTCAGGTTTTACCCATCCTTTCCACTGGATAAATCCTCCACCGACTGAATAGTACTCACGTTCGAACAAGACTTCATTGTTACCGAAGAGGCGCATTATGAGAGTGTTGCTAAATGGATAGTCATTCTTTACTTTGTCAAAGACTATATCTTTGCCTGTCATCTTGACGGCCGTTCCGTTGATGGGTACTGAATAGACTTTGTTGGGGTCTTTCAAAAGCCCGTCTATGAACTCAGCAGAACAGGTTTCAGGCTTTTGCCCAAGGAGCCCTGCCAAAACGGCCCGGTCTGTACCATGCCCTTTACCCGTCGCACTGAGACTTCCGAAAAGCCTGACTTCAATATTCTGAGCGTGAGCGACCTTTTCTTTATCAAGGGTTCTTATTGTTTCGATAAAATTGCTTGCCGCCTTCATTGGACCTATAGTGTGTGAACTGGAGGGGCCAGGGCCGATTTTCAAGAGGTCAAAAATAGAGATCGTTATCGTATGTCTTTGCGCTAATCCCGCTGTCTGTTCGGATGTTACCTTGCCAAGCACTTCCCCAGCATATACAGGAAAAGGTCTCAGTACTGTCCCGGCTCCCGCAAGTGTAGCTAACTGCAAAAAATGCCTGCGATTTATTCCTCTTTTATTCTGCATGATATTCCTCCAGTCAATATGCGGATACATGTAAGGCTCTTTCATCCCCCCTACTCTATACCGGTTTATTCCGGCGGTTTCAAAACGCCCCCAAAGTTCAGTTCTCCGCCTCTTTTCGACCCTTGACTTTAAATTTAATCATTCCCAATTCACCATAATCGACCTTGTAATTGCCGCATTCGATGAAGGCCAGCGAGTTCATCGCACCTGTTATGACAAAGTCACCTGCTTTGATCTGGTAGCCGCGCGAATGCAACTTTTCGATTAGAAATAGCAGGGCACTCCACTGATCACCCCACATGTTGTTGGTCGCAACGCCCTGGCTGACGATTTGGCCCTTATATTTCGCCTCAGCCGTTATCGTATTTACATCCACCTCATCGGGATCCATGACCTCCCCGATAATTACCCGACGCGGACCCACGTCGAGGGCAATCAAATCCTTCCAGTCAAGATCGGACAGATCCTTAAAGAGTACATCAGGCAGTTCCACGGCCGGGGCTACCTTGTCGACAGCTTCCTGTAAATCTTCCAGGGTGACGGGGTAACTCACATCATCGCCGAAAATGTAGGCGATTTCCAGCTCCAGCATCGGCTTGAAGAAGTCACACAAATAAATGCTGCCATTGTTTTCGCGCAGCATCGAGCTGAACAAACGGCCGTATACCGGCTCCTTGGCATTTAACCCCTTCCCCCAGGTCAAACCCAGCTTATAACCAACTAATTCGTCCTCAAACCTCGTCACAAACGACTCCTGGAAGGCATAGGCGTCATCGGGTGAAAAGTCGGGCGGCTCGCAGGGAGTGAGCAACCGGATGTCCACGACTGCCTGATAAAGATCATAATACAGATCCACAGTACACTCGTCCCAGGCAGTTGCTGATGACCAGGCAGTTAAATTGATAGCCAACAAAGCTAGCACTGCAAATTT
>JAIWDV010000273.1:0-3148 GCA_048632525.1 Bacteroidales bacterium
TCCAAATTCGGTGTCGTTGCTGTGGCATTGTTTTCTCTGTTTGTCGGTGTTGCTGGAGGGGACAGGCATATTGTTGTGATGAATGCCGTGTCGCAGGAACACAAAAAAATCACCGTGAAGCCCAAAAGCGATACCGCCGGACTGCCGAAGGGAAAAAAGCCCACCGTGAAGCTGAAAACCGTCGTCGACATGGTTTAAGCAAAAAAAATCAAAAAAACATGGATGATGTATCTTCAACAGTGCTGCCGACATGGTGTATGCCAATATTATTGTATCTGCAAATTGTCATTCGCGATGCCAGGGCATGGTTTGACAAGGCTGGTTGCTGCCATTTTTGCGGAGCTTGCGGCAAAATCGTGGATGAATTTCCTCGTCGCGGTTATGGCGGGGCCAATTTGGCACACCAAATGACATGAAAATCTACAAGGAGATGAAACATGATTAAAAAACATCCGATCAATCCTCAACGGGCACGCAGGATCGCGGGCAGTTTTGCATTCATTGAACATCGTTTTTTGCGTAACGGCTTTTTCGCAACTCTTACCCACCATGAACTTTTGCTCTATCTTTTTCTCGTATTGGTGGCAGACCGTAATGGCTTGTCCTATTACAGTTACGATAAGATATGTACACTACTTAGCATCTCAGTTGATGAATATATATTCGCCAGAGACGCTTTGATAGAAAAAGATCTGATTGCCTTTGATGGTTATCTTTTCCAGGTATTGTCGCTGCCGGAAAAACCTGCCCTTGATTCATGCAAACCGCTTACGAGCCGGAAGGATATGGAAAAACATGATCCGGCTACTGTCGGTCAACTTGTTGCCCGGTCCTTTGGAGGAAGCCATGATTGATCGCCAAACCGTCTTTGAAATTCACAGACTCAACAACCTCGGTTACTCGACAAGAAAGATTGCACGCGAACTCGGGTTGGATCGAGAGACTGTCAGAAAATATCTAAAACATCCCGAAATCGTTGTTTTGCCAAAACTCAGCAGAACCTCCAAACTTGATCCTTATCGTGATCTTATTGATCAGTTTCTCGAACAAGATCCCTACGTAAAAGCTCCCGTGGTTCTCCAGCGTCTTTGCGAAAACGGCTTTGACGGGGAAATATCCATTGTTCGCGATTACCTCAGAAAAAAACGAGGAAAAATTAATAACAGGGAAGCTTTTATCCGCTTTGAATCCCCTCCGGGCAAACAGATGCAAATCGACTGGGGGCACTTTGGAAGTTTGACATATGGCAGCACCAAACGAAAACTCTATGCCATGGCAGTAGTCGAAGGTCACAGCCGTATGCTTTATGTAGAATTTACCCACAGTCAGAATCAGGAATCTTTACATCAGGCACTTCTTAACGCCTTTGAATTCTTCGGAGGAACTCCTGACGAAATTGTTGTGGATAATATGCTCACTGCCGTAACCGAACGTGTCGGCAGGCTTATCCGTTTTAATGACGCCTTTCTTGACTTTCTAAGAGTCTTCAAAATCGTTCCTTTTGCCTGTAATGTCAGAGCGCCTTATGAAAAAGGCAAGATAGAAAGAACCATCGGCTATATACGACAGAATTTCTGGCCATTGAGAACGTTTATGGATCAGAACGATGTGCAGAACCAGGCCAATCATTGGCGTGATAACATAGCAAACGTTCGTGTTCATCAAACAACAGGGGAAGTGCCCATAGACCGCTTTGCCAAGGTCAACTTAAAACCTTTGCCGGAACTGCTGCCGGATTGCAGACAAGTATGTTCGCTTAAGGTTTACAAGGATTTTGCTGTCAAATTCGACGCTAACAGCTACACGGTTCCTCCACGCGCTATCGGGAAACTAATTACACTCCAAGCAAATCGAACAACCATTACAATCTACGATCAGGAAAAAACGATAGCTGTGCATAGCCGTTGCTGGGATCGAAAAAAACGAATCGAACTGCCTTCCCACAAGGAACAGGTCAAAAAAATGCGCAGAAAGCTGTGGCAAGACCGTGATATTGTTGCGTTCATATCTCTCGGCCATGAGGCCGAGGACTATCTAAAGGCCCTTGCTGATGCAGGACAACCCATTAAAAAAAATATCGCCAGGCTTTTATCCTTGAAAGATGAATATGGCGCTTTTTCCCTTATCCATGCAATCAAAAGAGCTCTTCAATACAAAGCATATGGGGCAGATTATATTGAAAACATTCTCTATCAGGAAATGACGCCGCAAAAGCATCACCAGGCTGTTAAACTAAAGGATCACGCCCTGAACCGTATACGGCTTACCGAACCATCCCTGGCCGATTATGACAGCTATGCACTCATAAAAAGGAGAAGCAACAATGATGAAGATCATAACTGAAAAATTTGAACAACTCAACATGAAGGCCTGTGCCCAAAACCTTGAGGACGTCATGAAAATGGCAGAGGAGAAAAACTGGCCTCCTCTTAATATTATGGACCATCTTCTTGATCTGGAACTGGATGCAAGAAGGATACGAAGAATCGCTTTACGCTTTAAAGAATCCAGGCTCATTGAAAAACCCACGATAAACCAGTTTGATTTTAATTTTCATGTTTCAAGAAAAAAACAAAAAACCCTGATTTTAAACCTTATGTCCCTGGAGTTTATTAAACAGAAAAAGGACATCATACTGATTGGTAATCCCGGAGTCGGCAAGAGCTTTATGGCCAAGTGCATTGCGTATGCCGCAACGCAGGCCGGCATCAAAACACTCTTTACAACCGCAATGGATATGATCAATCATCTGATTTCTGCAGAGGCAGACCATTCTCTGTTGAAAAAGCTCCAATTCTATCAATCACCGGACATCCTGGTTTGTGACGAAATCGGGTATCTTCCGCTGGGCACGCAGGGATCAAATCTATTTTTCCAGGTTATCAGTACAAGGCATGAAAGGAAGTCGACAATCATAACGACAAACCTGACCTTTACTGAATGGGGAAAGATTTTTGACAGTACCACTGTGGCCACAGCGATTGCCGACCGACTCGTTTACAACTCGGAAATCCTTGTCATGGAGGGAAAAAGTTATCGAAAGAGGACAAAGTAGAACGACAAAAAAGATAAAGCAATTATTTCTATACCCTGAAATAGAGTTTTTAAGATAAGGAACGGAGGACAAAATAACTTTCACAAGCAGGCG
>JAIWDV010000274.1:0-3124 GCA_048632525.1 Bacteroidales bacterium
ATAATAAAGGTAATTATGGCAAAAGAATAGAAACCGCACAAGGAATTGTCAAAAGAGGCAGAACAAGTGTAAAGTCATATTTTTCAATTTTTGGAAAGATGAAAGTGATCCGTTATATTTACCATATAGGCGATGTAAGTTTTGCGCCTTTAGATATTGTATTAAATCTGCCGGTACGTTGTTACTCATATTTTTTATCCGAATTCGCTAATTTACTGAATATTAACGGGGCTTATGAAAATGCATCCGGACTTTTAAAGAAGTTTTTTGGTGTAAAACTTTCAATTTCAGCTTCGGAAACCATTTCCAGTGAAAGTTCAGATCGTTATCGCGCCGAGCAAAGCTCGGCGTATCTTGCAGGGTGAAAGTCCCTGTCGTGAGGAAATCAGTAATGATTTCCTGTAAGGGTTAGCCACCCACCCGTATCGAGCCTTGGACCCATGGCGGAGTTGTATAAATGAATGCAGCGAACAAGATGGGTTAAGCGTAGGCAGAGAATCTTGTAGGCCGTAGGGGTGGTCGCGCACCCTGAAGTGCTGGTACAGCTTCGAAATTACAATTGCGGATGCCGAGGGTTTTAACGTGCACCGAAGGCAAGACAGAAGCATTCGTTATTGGCGAGAATGTGAAGGTCCGCCGGAGTCCACAGGCCGTGGCATGCAAGAAGAGATACGCCGTAGAACTCGGGAAGCCCCAAAGGTTCCAGGAAATTTGGTCCTGGATGGATAGTGTTCAAGGAATTATGAAACCGAATTCATCAGAATTAAAGGAACAAAAACCCTGGTGGGAGACATGTTGGACACCTGATGTGCCTCTAAATGCCGATGGGGTGTCTTATCAGGCATACTACTCAGAGGTGGGGAAAGCCCACTACATGGGAAAGGACCTGACGGAAGTACGTAGCCCGCAAAGGAAACTCGTACCGGACAATGTAGGGCTGGGAGAATACGAGCAAACCTCACTACGGGGAATAGCAATTAAGGCAAAAGCAAATGGAAACCATCGTTTTCAAGACCTTTACCGATGTCTGAATGCCCCATTTCTATACACTTGCTGGAAAGACTTGAACAAGAAAGCAGCCAGTGGTGTTGATGAAGTGACGGCCAAGGCCTACGGGGAGAATCTGGAGGCCAACATTCAAGCATTGGCGGAGCGATTGAAAACAAACCGTTATCGTGCCAAACTGGTACGACGATGTTACATTCCCAAGGAAAATGGCAAAGAAAGACCCTTGGGCATTCCGGCTCTTGAAGATAGGTTGGTGCAGTTGGCTTGTACCAAGCTGTTGACAGCCATTTTCGAGGCCGATTTTCTTGATAATAGTTACGGGTACAGACCAAACCGGAGTGCAAAAGACGCGGTAGACGACTTGCGTTTTAATCTCCAGTTCGGGAAATTTGGATATATTGTCGAAGCCGATATTAAAGGATTCTTCGACCATATGGACCATGAATGGCTATTACGAATGCTCAAGGAAAGAATCGATGATGCGGCGTTTATAAACTTAATCCGGAAATGGCTGAAGGCAGGCATCCTTGATACGGATGGTATGGTTATCCATCCGGAAACAGGAACACCTCAAGGTGGGATTGTATCGCCCGTTTTGGCCAATGTTTATCTGCATTTTGCGCTTGATTTATGGTTTGAAAAAGTAGTCAAGGCTCACTGTAAAGGTGATGTTATGATAATAAGATACGCAGACGATTTTGTCTGCGCCTTCCAATACCGTAAAGATGCAATAAAGTTTTTCAAGGTACTGCCTAAAAGACTTGGTAAGTTCGATCTTTCGGTAGCCCCGGAGAAAACAGGTTTGATGAGATTCAGTCGATTTCATCCGAACAGACGCAGACGGATTATCTTTTTGGGTTTTGAGACTTACTGGACCAAAGACAGCAAAGGGATGGTAAGAGTTATGCAGCGCACCGCACGCAAAAAGTTGCAAGGCGCCTGTAGACGCATCAAAGATTGGATAAAGGAAAACCGCCATTTAAAAGGGATTAAATTCATAAGGGCCTTAAATAGACGGCTACGCGGCCATTATAATTATTACAGTGTGGTCGGCAACCTAAGGTCGTTATGGCGTTTTTACAGTTGGGCAGTTGAATGTGCTTTCAAGTGGCTAAACCGACGAGGTGGAAAGCGTAAAAGCTTTACTTGGAAGGCTTTTAGTAGAGCCATAGAACGCCTTGGGCTTGCAAAACCCAAACTCCCCGTAGCGACAAAACGACATCGGGTATTTTCATAACGCAAATGCCTTGCGCGAAAGCGAGTACAACCGAGGAACCGGATGCGGAAAAACCGCACGTCCGGGTCTGTGCGGGGGGCGCTGGGTAACCGGCGTTCCTACCGCGAGATCTACTTTTAAAATAACAGTAGAAAGCGTTTGTATGATAGAAATAAAAAATAATGTTTTTGTTCAAGGGTTCGCTTCCCGCATTGCTCTGTGTGGAATAAGTGTAGTTTTTAAGCTTATAAAAGGTTTGCTTTTATCTAGAAATCCTATGATTCGATATATTACAGTTTATACACTTATAATTATAGCATTCTTAGGGGATCTTTTTATATTAGCACATGCAGCAGAAGGATGGTCGCCTAAATTAATCGAAAAACCATTATACATTGCGATTTTAAGCATACTTGCATTTACACTTTTTATCGTTAGAAAAAATAGAATAGACAAAAATAAATTTATAGAAATTACTCATAATTTAATAGAAGCCGATATTGCAAAAAGTAGTAAACAGCTTTGTGTAAAAATTGATAGTATAGTCGAGCGATATGCTGCAATGGGATATACTCTTATGCCAGGACAAATGTTTTCTGAAATAGCAGATGTATATTCAAATGAGGTATCTATTCGTTTTGAAATAATATGGAACGTTTTGTTAAAAACAATAAAAACCAACACTTTTACGATTACAACAAAGACATTTAAGAAAAGATTAAACTATGAATTAGAAAATTCTTTTAATGTTTTAGAAAAATATTTTTTGGGAACAATAGATATGAATGCAAAAGATGAAAAATGGAGACCGCTTTTTACTGGTTCAAGATTTTACCGGGTGCCTGATATATTCAACCAATTAAGAAATTTAATAAACCGAAAAGATGAGATTGATAGGGA
>JAIWDV010000275.1:0-3077 GCA_048632525.1 Bacteroidales bacterium
TGTATCAAAGGGAGTCCTAATATTGACATATGCGCAACCGCTGACAGTAAAAATAATTGCAAGCACAATGGCCGGTAATATTTTAGACTTCAAATCAACCTCCTTGATATAGATAAATTATTTTTTATTAAACAGGGGCAGTTCCCAGATTAGAGGGTCACCAGTTGAAGTTACTATGACGGGATGTTTAGCCACCCCGAGTACGTGCAGGGTTTCCTCCGGCATAGCAGAAGTCATATATGCCTTTAGTTCACCTAATGTAATATTGTTGTCTTTCGGGCCAGAACTTTCATAGCCGTCGGCGGCTCCACCAAGTGCTTTTAGGAGGCAGTGTGTGAAAGCTCCGTTTTTCCATGATATTGCTTCAATCGCCTTACGGTCAGTATCAGCGCCAACCATAAACACCCAGCCCTTTGGGATGTTTTGTTCTTTCTTGACCTTTTCGATGTATGGCCGTACTGCCAAACCTCTTTCCCCACGGGTAATTAATTTGCCGGCGTGACACGTGTCAGCCAGTACAATCACATTCCGAACTTGCCGCTCCTCCAGGAAGTCACGAACGCGGTCCATCCGCAATCCTGTTGATGGTATGTTTATGTCTGTGTCGTAACAGGCGAAGTAGACTTTCTCAGGATCTTCCGGATCAGGATAGCCGTGTCCTGCCCAAAAAAGGAGGATAATGTCATTGCGCCCCGCCTTAGTTAGCCAAGATTCGAGGGCAATTCCGATGTTCCGGCTCGAAGCTTCGTCATTGACCAGGAGTCTGATATTATTTTTAGACCATCCTTTCTGTTTCAGCATGTCGGCAACAGCAATTGCATCGTCATCTGCATAGAGAAGATTGTTAAAGCCTTGGGACTCGCTGGCGTATTTATACTCCGAAATGCCGACTATGACAGCAAAGCGTCTACCTATAGGAGCAGAAGTAATAGCAGTAGTTTGCGAAACCGGGAGCTGGGTCTTAATTCTGTGTTTGACAAGCTCAGCTTTTTCACGTTGTGTAGGATGTGTTCTGGCATAACTTACTACCTTTTTTTTCAATAGGTCCCAATTTAACTCATTTATGAATTCAGTTGCCGCACCTTTAAGATGACTTTCAGTATTAACATACGACTGCTCCAACATTTCCTCCGGCGTTCCCCATCCACTCGCACTAACTTCTGATTTGAATATGGGCAATTGCTTGCGCTGGAGACAGAAGGAATCCTCATAATGCTTGGGCACAACACTTATGCTCCATTCAAAGTCCGCGTATTCCTTGACTACTCCCTTAATTGATAATGCTATTATCCCGAGCGGAGCAGCAATAATCGATATTGTTGCTGGCCAGCCTATAGCAAGTAAAAATTTATTCCGGCGAGTTTTATGTTCCGGTTGCTTGCAGGACGCCTGTAATAAATAATCATAATTGATCATGGAAAGCTTATCAAATCGTTTGACCGGGAAAAACTCAAGCCCCGAGTTACTGGCGGCGATGTTTAAATGTGTCGCAAGATCCTCTGATATAGAATTAGCTCGTTTAAGATGGACTGTATTTGTCCCGCTGGCGAATGACGTTCTTATAGCCACTCTGATAGGGCGGTTTACCTCAGACACTGCTTGGAAATTCGGACTGGGAATATTGGAAAGTGGTTTGTTGACTACCGTTGCACATCCTGCCAGCATAAGAATGAAAACTAAGGATAGAACGTGATTTATTCTTGTCCAAAAACCGCCCCTTTTAAGTTGTTGGGATCCGTTTATATTCTTCATCCAATTTTTCCATCATGCAGACAGTTGAGGATAATAAAAACGGACTGGCGCGTTTCATGATGCGCCAGTCCAAGTCCAAGAGATGTTATTATTTTTTCTTCCAACGGATTGCAGTACCTGTAAGTTTTGTTGTAGCCCGTTTCCAGAAGCCCATTAGAATACTTTGTTCGCGGGTATCTGCTTTGACATTGATTACATCGTCAGCGCCTGCTGCACGAGCTTTTTCAAACAACTTGCCATAACCATTGTCACCAACCCCGAAAAGACCAAGAATGCTTGTACTTGAAGTTGTGGCTGTTACGGTTTCAAGTATTTCAAAATCATCCGTATCCAACGTGATATGAGTAATGCTATTAATGAAACAAGGATAAGTTACATCGCCCACAATTACGCCATGACCTACACCACCAGGAATTGCTTTGCCGTCGCCGCCTCCTGGAGCGGACCGGAAACTGGCACATCCGGCAAGTAGCATTAGAGCGCTCACACAGACCAACACACACATACATTTGAGAATTTTCATCGCTAATCCCTTTCTTGTTTATGTCCATTCAGACAAAATTTTGATTTAAACTCTAAAAAATGTTTAGTTAAGACCTCAATAAGCATCACCTCACTTTATTTGAAAAATCTACCCCCTGAAAATGCGTCCTGAAACTAATGCTTAACCCTATACCTTATATTTGAATTATCTCAAATAGTTAATCTTGTCAACGTAAAAGTGGACGTGTGAATTTGTTAATTCAGATCTGCCTGCGATTAAAATTCTGTATTAATAATAAAGACAAGAAATATTGAACAACATGTTGAAAAAGATTAAGTGTGGTATTATAAAAAAGAGATAGAAAATCCTATAAACAGAAGCAGAACGATTAAAAAATGACGAAGCTTAATCAAAAGAATATTCTTCTGGTCCATCCGCTGGGCTATCAGAAGGAAGCTGCCGGCAGGGATATCTCCAGACTGGCAAACATCGTGCCTCCTCTTGGACTGGCAAGTATTGCTGCCTATCTGGGAAGAGAGGGCATTCATGCGGATATTATTGACTGCTATGCAAGGCCTGACTCAGACTATCTCATACGTGATTATTTGCTGACAGAAAAACCATCCTTTATCGGCCTGAGCTGCACAACTTCCAGCTTTCTTGATGGTATTCGCATTGCCAAGCTTGCCAAGAGTTTTTTGCCTGACATAAAGATTGTATTCGGCGGTCCTCATGTTTCAGCTCTTAAAAATCGAGTGCTTGAAAATTTTTCAGTAATTGATTTTGTTGTAGTTGGTGAAGGTGAGCAGACCCTTACTGAACTTATTGAGAAAGGTAATGA
>JAIWDV010000276.1:0-3019 GCA_048632525.1 Bacteroidales bacterium
CAACCTGGGCAACCAGTTTGAGAAATAGGCGAAGCTTGCAGATTTCTGTTGCTTCCTCCATGATGTCCACGCCGTAGAGATTATTCAGGACGATGGACTTGAGGATGAAATAACGGCGGTTCGGGTGCTTATCTATCCGCTTGAGGATTTTTTGAAAATCACCGAATTTATCGGATCGATGTTTTTGACCTGAACTTTCCAGTTCATCAAGAAAGACCTGCATCCGATCAAGGCATGCCTCGTAAAGGGGTTCAAGGATATTCAGAGCGGCAAAGAGAAAAGCGCCGGAACCGCAGGTCGGGTCCAAAACGCTCATCCCGGGCTGAAATTGCTGGTTCGATTTTTCCGGTATCCGGCCTGCTATGGTGTAGTAAATGGCGCGGAGCAATTCAGGGCCTTCGCAGTTTTCAATCACATCCTGGGCAAACTGGCGGATGTCGAGATTATATGTGATAAGATTGTTGATGGAACTGATTTCACCCTTTGCAAGTTTGCCATAGACTTCTTCATAACGCTGCCGCCGTGCCACCACCTCCCGCCAGATTTCGGTAGGCAGGGCATATTCCGGACTTGCAGGCTTGTTCCACTGGGTGCGCTTTGAAACACTCTTTATCCCGACAGCAATTTCTTCGGGCAGGTCTAATTTTACTCCTTTTTTTACAGCATCATAAATGTAGCGGTCAGGATCTTCCGCAAGCAGTCTCCATACGGCTTGCTCACCTTCAAAGACAATTTTGCATTTCTTTTGGGACTGATCAAAAAGAAAGGGGATGATGGTATTTTTACTGATATACCCCGTGATATCCTCTTTGGTGTAATAGGCCCCCATCTGTTTCTGGTTGATGTATTTTTCAAAGATATAGCCAAGGACATCCGGGTTGATCTCATTATCGGCTCGCAGAGGGCGTTCATCAAGGTGCCAGTTGTACTGCTCAAAAAATGCAAAAAGATTTTCAAATGCCGCATCCTCGATCTGAATCTCTTTGCCGTGCAGCTTTTCAATCTGGTGTCTTTGAAAAAGACCTCCGTCAAGATAAGGCACCTTGCCCAAAAGCCTGTTTGTTTCCGGGGTGCGGTCTTCCTCTTTTTTGGCAAAGCCCTCAAAAAAGAGTGGGCAGAGGAAATTCTTGTAATACCCGTTTTTGCTGTGTTCTTTGCTCTTGCGCAGACGGGATCTCAGGTAATCTGTATTATTATCGAGAAAGCCCTTTTTCTGGATAAAATAGATGAACATGAGGCGGTTCAGCATGACAGATACATACCACCGCTGAAACTTGTCTTCAGGAATGCCTTTCAGGAATTCCAAGAACTTTTCGTGCTCCGTCTTGAACCGGTCATAGAACTTCTTTGTGACTTTTTCTACATCAAATGCCTTTTTGGCGCGTCTGCCCACTTCAATAATGGTCAGTTGTTCCTCTTCTTCAAGACTGAATGCCAGATTATCGATTTTCTGGATAAGCAAATCGCCGGACTGGCTTGCATAATAGGTGTGCTCGCGGCATTGAGCAGGCTTTCCGGGCTGACGTTTTACCCATTGCCAGACCTGTCTGGTCTTATCTGCATTAAGATAAATGACGAGGTGTTCATGATGGGATTTTGTAACCTGCCGCTCAATCTTTCGGCGGATCGAGTAATCAGGCATTGAGCCATTGTTAGCTTGCCCGCACACAAAAATAACTATGCCGCGTTTTTCTGCAATAGCGCCAAGTGCGAAGTTCTGACCGTCAACCGGAATGTCAAGGGTAGAGGTATAATGATCCCATCCTAACTCTTCGACAAACAGGGTTTTGAAGTCAAAATTCCGGAGCAGTGTTCGAACTCGTTTAATGTTAAGGGGCATAGTCTATTTGACCTTTTTAGCAAAACGCTGCCTGTAACGATATGTATCGACCTGACTAAATTGAAATTACTGTCGAAGTGTCTCTATTAACCCGATATTTCTTCTGAGCCAATCATTTACTAATTTTTCAATATCTGTGTCTTTCTGCCCAGCGAGTTTTCGCATAAAGTCGGCAATATCCGGCTCAAGATAAACCGGCAAACACAGTTCGGTATCCGGATGAAAAAATTTACCCCTCTCGCCCTTAGAAAAATCATATTCTTCCTTCATTAGTATCACCCCTCGTATTGTTTTGTTTCTTTCTTTGTTGCCTTCCGCGATGAAATAATGCGAATTCTGCATGAGTTCATATCAATCTTACGAAAAGTATGGGATACAACAAGTATTCTTCCGCTGAAGTCTCTACCTATTGTTATCCAACGATCCTCGTCATGACTGTGCTTGATATCAAAAATAGAAATTGCACAGGGATCTTTAAAAACCTCTGCTGTTCGTTGAAAGTTCACCTTATGCTTTTGGATGTTCACGTTCCCTTTGGCCGGATCCCACTCAAAATAGTAGCGCATTTTTTACCTCATTATATTTTACACTTGCCATAGCTTTACTACCTGTTTTTTCCTGCCAGACCCAAAGAACAGATGATTTTCGGTTCTCGTACTTCCCCATCTTCTTTATGAATAAGACAGAGGCGGTCTTCTTCTCTGAGCGCAATAACCAGTTGGGCTAAAGCCATATTCGATATACCGCTCCGAAGCTGGCGGTTCAGGGTGTCGATAGCGGCTTGGCGTAAAGGATAACGGTAGATATCTTCTATTGCACTAAGCAATTCCCTTGACTCAAACAGCGTGCCTTCGACTTCCCCTGCATAGTCTTTAAGCCGTTCATAAGTGCGAAAACGCGCGCCCGAAGGTCTTCCCAACTGGCCGCCGATGTGTCGTTCTTCTTCAATCAGGAGATCAACACCTTTTTTTACCAGTTCGTGATGATTTTCATGGCGGGGGATGGCAACTGTATCAATGCTGCATCTTGCAGCTTTGAGAATTTCAAACTGTGATTCAGTCACACTGGTGCCTTTCTGATCAATCCAGGCAAGGGCATCGTTTCCTTCACCTGTCCGCATATAAACCAGAACCCCTTCCGGTTTTGTCCATTCCGCTATCGGCTTTTGAAAGCCTCATT
>JAIWDV010000277.1:0-3011 GCA_048632525.1 Bacteroidales bacterium
AGGATGGTTACTTTACCGTTATTCATATTAATTCGCAAAAGTTCAGATGTCTATTTCTTTTGACAGGATTTACAGGATGTACAGGACACAAAAAATCTTGTTTATCCTGTAATCCTGTCTAAAGGTTTTTTTAATTAATGAACTATTCCCTGCAATCTGCACCACACTGATAACAGAGGGTCTTGTGCCGCGGCGAAGTTTCAACCCACACAGCCTCCCCGGTTTTACATGCTGCCTTTGCGCCAGGGCAGCGGTCACGGAAGCGGCATCCGGAAGGAGGATGAATCAGATTCGGCGTTTCACCCGGAATGGGCATGAGCCGGCCCTTTTCCCCTGTCAATGTGGGATAGGATGACAGGAGCGCCTTTGTATAGGGATGCGCCGGATTATTGAAGACCTCTTCCCTGGAACCGTGCTCCACCAGCTTGCCCGCATACATAATACCGATATCATGACACACGTCTGCCACGATTGAGATATCATGGGAGATAAAGATCATGCTGATCCCGAATTCTTTTTGCAGGTTCATGATCTCCTTAAGAATCTGATCCTGAACAATCACATCCAGGGCTGTTGTGGGTTCATCCGCAATAATCAGCCTGGGTTTACAGGCCAGCGCCATGGCAATGATTGCCCGCTGCTTCATCCCTCCACTGTATTGGTGAGGGTAATCTCTCATGCGGTCTTTTGGTATTCCCACAAGTTGAAAAAGCTCTTCCACCTGTTCAAATGCCTCTTTTTTGTCAAGGGAGGCATTATGTGTAAGTATGGCCTCTGCAATCTGTTCGTGAACGCGGTGGACCGGGTTCAGGGCGTTCATGGCGGCCTGAAAGATCATGGCTATTTTCTGCCACCTGATTTCCCTCATCTCTTCATCTGACTTTTGCAGGAGGTCTGCACCATCAAAAAGCATGCGACCTTCCCGAATCACCCCATTGGGGGGGAGCAGCCTCATCAGGGCCATACCCAGCGTGGTCTTTCCACACCCGGATTCTCCAACAAAACCGAGGGACTTTCCTTCTTCCAATGAAAAAGAGACGTCCTCCACTGCATGGAGATAGCCCTTTTGGGTGTGATAACCTATGCTAAGATTCTGTACTTCCAGTAATGCCATCTTACTCGGTCCCTGCCTCCTTTCTCAACCTCGGGTCAAGCACCTCATCCATGGCCCGGCCCAACATGTAAAAGGCCAAAGTGATCAGGGAGATGCAAATGCCCGGTGGCAGAAGCCAGTATGGGGCCTTGAACATGTGTCCTGTCTTCCACACCCATTGAAGCATCATACCCCAACTGACCGTACTGGGGTCCCCAAAGCCCAGAAAGGCCAGGGCCGCCTCAATGATAATCGCTGAGGTTACCCGAAAGGTCATGTAAAGAAAGGAAAGCGGCAACACGTTTGGCATGATATGCCTGAAAATGATTCTTGTATGCGAGGCCCCGGCCACTCTTGCGGCCTCAATGAAAGGTCTGTGCTTCAGGGAGAGGGTCTGGGCCCTGATCACCCTCGAGACCCCCGGCCACCGGAACAATGCAATGATCAAAACAATGGTCCATATGGTGAGCTGACCGAATAGTGCGGCAAGCATCAGCACCACAAGCATGGTCGGCATGACCATGATCATGTCTGCCAGTCGCATAAGAAACGTGTCAGCGAATCTCCCCATATACCCGGCAACCATTCCTATGGCCGTGCCAAGAACGATACTCATAAATGCGGCTGAAACCCCCACCAGAAACGCAACCCTGGTACCGGCCAGGAGCTGGCTCAGGAGATCCCGACCCATGAAATCGGTCCCCAGCCAGTGTCTGAGGCTCGGGCCCGTCGATTTGGTGATCTCAGGGTCCACCCCTGTCATGGGTTGATACATGGGGTCTATTAGAGGCGGAATAAAGCTGCAAATGGCCATCAAGGCAAACATGACCAGCAGGCTAAGGCCAATCCTGCCAAGGAGATTCTGCTTATAGATTGCCCACCCACCCCGGAGACGGTCCATCCATGGGAATTTCTTTAAATGCCTTTTATGGGATTTCTCCATACTCATTTAATATCGTATCCGCGGGTCAAGGTAGGCGTAAAGGGTGTCCACCACCAGATTGGAAATGAGGACTACGATTGCAATAAGCAAAAAACAGGCCTGGGCCAGGGGGTAATCATTCTGGCTCACTGACATGACAAGCTCCCTGCCTATGCCTGGCCAGGTGAAAATTGTTTCAGTGAGGGCGCCCCCGTTGATGGAAAAGGCCAGGCTAAGGCCCACGCTTGTCACCACTGGTAACGCAGCATTGGGTGCGGCATGATGGTCTCGAATCACCTTTTCAGGGAGGCCTTTGGCCCTTCCAGTAAGAATATAGTCTTCTTTGAGTGTTTCCAGCATACTGCTGCGCATGATCAATAAATAGGAGCCGAAATGTACGAGAAAAAGGGTGGTCAGGGGGAGAATCATATGATGGAGAACATCCAGGAGCTTGGTAAAGATACCTGCATCCGGGTCAAGCCATACCTCCTCCGAAAGTATACCCGTGATGGGAAACCAGTCCATCTTGTATGCAAACACCCAGATCAGTATCAGGCCTAACCAGGGAAGAAAAACAGTATGGGTGACCAATGCGCCTATGGTCAGTAACGTGTCTGTTGTTTCTCCCTTGTGCCACGATGCGATCTTGCCCAAAAACACACCCACCAGGGCGGAAAGTATAATGGCCGTGGTAAAGAGCAGAATGGTATTGGGCAACCGGGCCCATATAATTTCAATTACTGGTTGTCCGTAATGAAAGGACTCGCCAAAATTGCCAGTGAAAAAGTTCTTCAGATAATGTAGATATTGCTTCCCGAGGGGTTTATCGAGGCCCAATTGGGAGATAAGGTGTTCCGCATCCTCCGGTGTCATATCCGGATCCACCATTCTTGAGACAGGATCTCCGGGGGCCATACGGAAAAGTAGAAACAGGACCGTAATGATCACAAAAAAGATAATCGCGATCTGAATCAGTCGCCGGCCTATGTATTTCCA